>JAYUEZ010000178.1:0-15840 GCA_043738965.1 Gammaproteobacteria bacterium | reverse complement strand
CCACCACCACTTCCGGGTTTGGATGGCCAAGCTCCAAAGCAATCCGTTCTAGCAGTCCAAGACTCGTGATGCCGTTTGCTTGCTGGATGAGTTCGAGCAAACGCGCCGAGACTGGATTTAAATCGATGAACCCCACTTTATCGTGAGTGTCACGACACACCACTAAGTAGGTCAACTCCGCGGGTGGCGTGGTGGGTTGGAAGGTGGGACTAATCTTCTGCACTGGATAACGATACGATAGAAACCATGCGATGGGATTTAGCACCGGCACCCCAGCCAGTAAGTCGCCGTCCGGATTGACGCCACTGAAATCAACTTCCCTCGGGTCGATCGTTGCGGCGTATTCCACCCATTCGTAATGCGCGAGTTCGCGAATAAACGGCGGGTCTTGCGTGAGATTTCGTCCCTGCTCCAGAAATTGCAGAAATTCCTGCGGGATCTTGGTAAAAATTCCAGCGCGACATGAGTGGTGTTGGAAGAAGTCGCGAACCAAGGCGAACCAGGGTTCGTCGGCGATGATCTTGCGCAAGATTGGAAAGAGGTTCGAGATCATGCGCTCGATGTTGGTGTAAACGAGTTCGCGGTAAACCTCCATGCGTGCCGCGGGCACATCGGTCGGCGCGGCAACGCCCTCCGGGTCGCGCAAATGCTGCGTGAAGCGTCGCTGAGTTAACTCAAACGACTTGGGCGGATTGCTTAAGGTCGGCGTCATGGTGCGTGGGCCGCCAGCGGCTCTGATGCTCGCGAATTTTCTCGACTTCCTGGACCATCACGTCGAGCGCTGGCACGTCGAAGTCGCGCTCCAAGAGCGTTGGAAACACGCCGAACTCGCGATACGCGAGATCGAGCAAGTCCCATACCGGCGCTATGACGTCAGCGCCGTGGGTATCAATGCGCAGATCTTCCGAGCGATTGAAATGACCGGCGATATGCGCGTACGCAATTCGATGTCCTGGCATAGCCTTAAGGAATTCAGCGGCATCAAAGCCGTGATTGATGCTGTTAACGTAGATATTGTTGACGTCGAGATGCAGCAGGCAATCTGCTTCTTCGATCACGCCGTTGATAAATTGGATTTCGTCTATTTCTTTCCCAGGCGCGGCGTAATAAGAAATATTTTCGATCGCGATTCGGCGCTCCAAAATTTCCTGTACGCGACGAATGCGTCCGGCGACATGATGAATCGCGTCATCCGTAAACGGAATTGGCAGTAGATCGTAGAGCTGTCCGTGGTCGGCGCAATAACTCAGGTGATCGCTGTAGTAGCGAACTTGATGCATATTTAGAAATTGTTTGATCCGCCCCAGCAGCAATTCATCGAGCGGCGCTAGGCCGCCGATATTGAGCGCTAAGCCGTGACATACCATTGGCACGCGTTCCGCGATGCCACGAAACTGTTTGCCGCCTTTGCCCCCGACATCGATCCAGTTCTCGGGCGCTACCTCCATGAACTGAATAGTCTCGGGGATCTGGTCTGCGAGCGAATCAAAATGAACTCGTCGCAGACCCAATCCGGCGCCGGCCACCAGATAGTCGCCTACAACCGCACTCCGGTGGTGACCGCCCATACGCAGTGCCGGACTATTTGCCAACCGCCGCGCAGATATTGCCGCATTTGGCGACTTCATGATCCTTACCATCGGACGGCTGCTTATTCGCTGCCGCTAACGCCGCCGCACCGCCACAGATATTGCCGCACTTAGCGACTTCGCCACAGGTGCTGGCGCATTTCACTATTTCGCCTTTGTCGCTGAATTTGGGCGTGTTACCACCACAAATATTGCCACACTTGCCGGCTTCTTCAGCGACCATGAAGCCGCTCGAAAGCTCGGTCATCGCGAATGGATTGCCGGCCGCTTGTGCAGCCACACCAGTGCTCGCCAAGGCGACTGCAAAAGCGGCTCTTACCGCGACCACGCCGGGTTTCAGGGAATTTTCGTTAGTCATGCTAAGTCCTCTCGTAGATTGATGACACCATTGGTCGGGAAGGGCCGACCGAGCCCGGAGAATGAGCAACCATCCGTTTGTAATGGTTCTCCCTATCGCCAAAACGGCACCTGAACACCAAGGCGCCCAGGATCAAGGTCAATTCGAGATCGCGGGATTGATTCAAATTACGCCTTCGCATGTTCTCTATGCCAATACGGATGACAGCGCAAATCGGACCACCATCATTGCCGTCATGGATAAATGCCCTTGTTAAGGAAGCCCTGCACATTTGCCGAGATTCCTTAACCACTAGTACGACTTGCGTGCCAATTTCGATTGCAAATTTGCGAGAGCCTTAACCTATTGAACATGGGCCTCCTTATTGGTTCGCTAATCAGCGCCGCGGGTCGTCCGCTAGGTTTGGTCGACCATCACTATTCGCGGTGGCCACCCGTGATTTACCGTAGATACCATACGAGGATTGCGACCGCGGCCGCCGCAGCGGCGATCCACCAAATTGGCGGGCCGGTAGTCGGGGCTGGCGCGGTGGAAGTTGCCACCATGGTCGGTTCACCCGCCGGCGCCACGAGTTGATTGAACTTCTCAAAAAACTCAGCCGCCAATTTTTGCGCGGTGCGATCGACCAGCGCGCCGCCCAATTGCCCTAGCTTCCCGCCAATATCTGCTTTCACCGTATACGACAACAGCGTGGCCGCACCGTCTTCGGCCAACGCGACACTCGCCCGCACCTTCGCAAACCCCGCCGGCCCACCCTTGCCCTCGCCACTCAAGGTGTAGCTGATTGGCGCAATGATCTCCGCCAGCGCCACGGAGCCTTTAAATTTTGCCGACAGCGGACCAATTTTAGCCGCCACGGTCGCGGTGAATTCGGTCGGCGACAACGCGTTTAGTTCCTCGCAACCGGGAATTGCCTGACGCAGGATTTCGGGATCATTCAATGCCGCGAAGACCCGTGCGCGCGGCGCATTTATTCGAATTTGATCGTTCAGTTCCATTCGTGGTTCCGTTTACTTCGTCACGGCGCCCGCGGCCTGGAGTTTTTTCCACAGCACATTCGGGCGAATGGGTAGTTCGGTGATCTCGATGTTGAAGGGGCTAAGCGCATCGCACAGCGCGTTGCATAACGTGCCGGAGACCGCGCTCGGCCGCCCTTCGCCGATGCCACGCGTGCCTAGCGGCGTATGCGGGCAAGGGGTCGAGGCGTAAGTAATTTCAATAGCTGGCACGTCGGCGGCGGTCGCAAGCTTGTAGTGCTCAAAGTCCGCAGTCAGCTGTTGACCCTGTTCGTTATAAATGAATTCTTCGAAGATGGCGTTCGACAGCCCTTGCACGATTGCGCCGTGCATCTGGCCATCGACGATCATCGGATTAATCACATTGCCGACATCTTCCGAGGTCACCCAGCGCTGGATTTTGAAATTGCCGTTTGTGAGATCGACTTCCACCACACAGCAATCGGCGTTGAAGCAAATCATCGGCTTGGCCGCTTCGAAAAACGCCGTCGATTCCAGACCGCCCACTTCTCCTTCCGGCAAATTCACCGGGAACATGATGATGCGTTCGACGATCTCGCGGAAACTCTTCCGCTTGGCGGGATCACGCGCGTAAATGACTTCGCCGTTGGTGAACGCGAACTCCTCGACCGTCGCGCGCACGCCCAGATCATGCGCGAGGACATGCGTGATTTTTTCTTTCAGCTCATCACAGGCTTTGCGCACGGCGCTCGCGAAATACGATCCCATGCGCGCGCCGATAGTCCCCGAACCAAAGGGCGTGGTACCGGTATCGCCCGTGGTGATGACGGTATCTTCCGGACTGATCCCAAAGGTCGCCGCAACAATTTGCGAAATAGTGGTCTCGTGACCCTGACCACCTGGCGCATCGCCGCCAAAAATGAAGGCCTTGCCACGCGGATCCAGACGCACGGTGGCCGCGCCATAGCCCGGCTGGTTTTCCATCGGCACCATGAGCTCTGACGCGACGCCCGATAACTCCACACCACACCCGAAGCCTATGCCGAGATAACGCCCCGCTGCTCGCGCGGTCGCTTGTTCGCGTCGAAACGCCGGTAAATCGGCCTTGGCCAGCAAGCTGTCCCAGACTTTCAGGAAATCACCGCTGTCGTAATATTCACCCGTCACCGAGGTGTAGGGCAGTTTCGGCACGAGGTTCTTGCGCCGCAGATCGGCGGGTTCGACGCCGCATTTACGCGCCACCATGTCGACGGCGCGCTCGATCGCAAACCGCGTCGGGAAGTGACCGAATGCGCGGCATGGTGTGAGACATGCCTTGTTGGTAAAGGCGACTTTGAGCTTAACGTCGCCAGCGCTCCAGGTGTACGCATTCGGCATTTCGACCGCGCCCAAAAACGGCATGACGAAACCCCAATAGACGCCGATCTGGCCGGTGCCACAATCAGCCACGCCGCGATTGCGTAACGCGAGCAGTTTGCCGTCCTTGGTCGCGGCCACTTCGAGATCATTCACCTGGCCGCGTTCCTGCCCGATGTTCATCAAGCCTTCGTAACGCGATTCGATCCAGCGCACCGGTCGCTTAAGCTTTCGCGCGGCATACGCAATGACGATACTTTCGCGATAGAACGGGGCTTTCAAGCCAAAGCCGCCGCCCATGTCGCGCGGGGCAATGACCCGGACTTTTTCCGCCGGAATATCGAGAATGTCGGCGAAGGCCAGGCGATCGATGTGTGGCCGTTGGGTGGTGTTGTAAACCGTGAGGCCGTCGGACGGCGACCACTCCGCGAGGACTCCGCGTGTTTCCATCGGCGTGGTGCCCGTGCGATGCACGCGGAAGCGTTCCTTGACGATGATGTCCGCCGATTGGAAGATTTTTTCGACTTCGGCGGCGTTTTTGTTTTGCTCCTCGAGCGTGGCGCCACCGGTGAACGTCATCGAGAACATTTCGTTATCAGCTTCGTCGTCATGCACGCGAACCGCACCCGGTTTCAGGGCCGCTTCCGGATCGAGCACCACCGGCAATTCCTCGTAATCCACCACCACGAGCTCCGCCGCGTCTTCCGCGACATACTTGTCACGTGCGATGACTACGGCTACCGGATCGCCATGAAATTTGACCTTATCAACGGCCAACGCGTAATACAGCGGATACTTGGCCGGCAGGTTGGGCAGTAACACGGGCTGCCGCATCGACTTGCAATGGTCCTTGAATTCGTCGCCAGTAAAGACGGCGACCACGCCAGGCAGCGCGGCAGCTTCGGTGGTGTCGATACGCTTAATTTTGGCGTGGGCATAATCGCTGCGCACGAACGCGGCATGCAGCATGCCCGGCAACACGATATCGGCGACGTATTTACCGTGACCGGTGATTAGACGTAAATCTTCCTTGCGCTCTAGACGGGCCCCCATCCAATCCTTGGAGTCTTGCGGACTCGCTGCCATGGTCTTACCTCTTTGGGGATCGCGTGACGCGATCCCTGTTTAACGACCGCACTTTATTTGACGCTATTGGCCGCGGCACGCACCGCATCCACGATGTGCACATAGCCCGTGCATCGACATAAATTGCCCACCAGTCCGCGGCGAATTTCGTCATCGGTCGGCCGCGGATTCTTCTGCAAGAATTCGGTCATGTTCATCAATATCCCTGGCGTGCAGAAGCCACACTGCAACCCATGGTGGGCTTTGAACGCCTTTTGTAGCGGCGTGAGCTCCTCACCGTTCGCCAGGCCTTCAACGGTGGTCACGCGATGTCCATCCGCCTGCACGGCTAACATCATGCAACTTTTAATCGCTTCGCCGTTAAGCTGGACGGTGCACGCCCCGCACACGCCTTCATAAGTGCACGAGACATGTGTGCCGGTGAGGCCGCATTTTTCGCGAATAAAATCGACCAGCAGCATGCGCACCGGAACAGTTTCGACGTACGCTTCGCCATTGATCGTGACGCTAATCGTTTTCATCAGACTCCCCTCGCACGCGCGAATGCCGAGTTAGCGACGTCCAAGCCGAGCGTGCGAATGAGTTGATGACGATAAGCGGTGTCTGCCCACTTGTCGCTTTGCGCATCCACCGAGCCGACAATCGCTTCAAGCGCACGTTTTATGGCCGATTCATCGACCTTTGAGCCCACAAGCAATGTTTCGCCGGCCGGCGCGCGCTGAGCGCCGGCGCTTAAGCCGGAGAGCGCGATCCGCGCCGCGCTGCACGTGCCCGCCGCATTCAACGTAACCTGCATGCACACGCCGACCACGGGTAACGCATCCGTCACCAGACCCCATTTTTTGTACGCGCTGCCGGTGTTGGCGGGGGCCGCCGGAAACGTGATGCTGGTTAATAGTTCATCCTCGGCACGCGCGGTTTCCAATGGCGCGATTAGGAAGTCGTCTGCGCTAACGGCGCGCGTCTTACCGTTAGCAGCGAGTAATTGCATGGTGCCGCCGAGGCCGAGCGTGACTGCCGGCATGCACGATGCGAGATAATTCCAACACACGCTGCCGCCAAGCGTGCCGCGATTACGCACTTGCCGATCGCCCACATGCTGGGCCGCGTCTTGCAGCGCCGCGTAAGCCGGACCGATCGCTTGGCTTTCGGCGATTTCGACATAACGAGTCATGGCGCCAATCGCGAGCCCAGCACTGAGCCGAATGCCCTTAAGCTCGGTTAGTGCCTGCAGATCAACGATGCATCGGGGCCGCACCATTCGCGATTTCATCGCCTGCATGAGGCTTTGACCACCAGCGAGAAACATAGCCTCGCCGGGAGCGTATTGGGCGAGAGCGGAAACTGCTTCAGCCAGCGTTCGAGGTCGAATGTAGTCCTCAATCGGTGCCGGATACATAACAAGGGTTCCCCTTAGGTGGCGCGGACCATGCCACTTTAGTGCAGTCCGTGCGGCGGCTGCGCTTTTGATTTGAGTCGATCTATGTAACCGCCTCGTCAACGAAAAGCAACCCTGATTTAATGGCGCCAAGTGCGATGGAGATTTGACCATGGGATACAGCATTGAATGTGTGGTGGCGGAATCGAACGAATTAGGCGAAGGCCCGATTTGGGATGTGGAAGAAGGCGTCTTGTATTGGGTGGACGGCGTCGGCCGGCGAGTAGGCAAACCCTCGATTTGGCGGTATGACCCACATAGTGGCCGCACCTCCCACTGGTCGCTCGAGCACGATGTGGGGGCGATGGTGCTACGCAAGGGTGGTGGTGCCGTGCTTGCGCTTGATGACGGGTTTTATTTTTTTGATTTCGTGAGTGGAAAAATTGAGCTGATCGAAAAAATCGACGCCGACCAATCGCGCACCCGCTTGAACGATGGGAAATGCGACCGCCGCGGTCGCTTTCTCGCCGGCGGCATGGACGACCAGGAGGAACTAAAAATTTGCGGCCTGTGGCGGCTCGATCCCGCTCTCAAGGTGACCAAACTCGACGACGGCATCATCTGTTCGAACGGACCGTGCTGGAGTCCGGATGACAAGACCTTTTATTTCGCTGACACGTTTCAGCAGACGATGTGGGCCTATGACTACGATCTCGCGAGCGGCACGGTTTCGAACAAACGCGAATTCGCCTCCACCAAAGACGAGGCTGGCTTCTTCGACGGTTCGACGGTGGACGCCGAAGGCTGCGTGTGGAATGCCTTGGTGATTGGCGGCGAGCTCATTCGGTATAGTCCGGACGGCGCGATCGAACGTCGAATCGGCATGCCGGTGAAAAACATCACCAGCCTAAATTTTGGCGGCCCTAATCTCGATGAGCTTTACGTCACCTCCATGGCACGTGTACGCCATCCAGCAAATCACGAACATTTTGCCAAGCAATTCAACCCGCAATTTGGCGCGGGCAGTCTGTTTCGCATTCGCGGATTAGGGATCAAAGGCCTTCCCGAACCGCGCTTCGCTGGCTGAACCAAACTTAACTATTCGAATCCCGCGACTATATTTTAGGAATTTTTAATGAAAGCGTTATTGAGTCAAGCTTCCGGCGGCCCCGACACTCTCGTCTTAGGTGAGCTGCCGATTCCAGAGCCCAAACCTGTCGAAATTCGAATTCGAGTTCGCGCCTGCGGTGTCAACTACCCCGATACGTTGATGATCGAAGACAAATATCAGTTCCAACCACCGCGACCCTTCGCGCCTGGCGGCGAAGTCGCAGGCGAAGTCGATGCCATTGGTGCGGAAGTTAGCGATTTCAAAGTGGGCGACCGGGTGATCGGACTGGTTGGCTTCGGCGGCATGGCGGAATATGTCGTGACCAAAGCCACCAAGTGTGTGCTGATGCCGGCAGCAATGCCGTACGACGAAGCAGCGGCTTTTATCTTCACCTACGGCACGTCTTATCACGCGCTCAAACAACGCGCTTCGTTGCGCGAGGGCGAAACGCTCTTGGTACTTGGCGCCGGTGGTGGCGTCGGACTCGCGGCGGTCGAAATCGGTCGCGCGATGGGCGCACGCGTAATCGCCGCCGCCTCAAGTGCCGAGAAAGCAGACCTCGCAATCGCCCATGGCGCGGACACCGCCGTCATCTATCCCGCCGGCCCGTTCGATAAGCCAGCGGCCAAGGCGCTTGCCGAACAATTCAAACATGCGTGTGGTACGACCGGCGCGGATGTGGTCTACGACGCCGTGGGTGGTGATTACGCCGAAGCAGCGCTCCGCGCGACAGCCTGGGAAGGCCGTTTTCTCGTCGTCGGCTTTCCCGCCGGCATTCCGCGCATTCCGCTTAATCTCGCATTGCTCAAAGGCTGTCAAATCGTCGGTGTTTTTTGGGGTGCGTTCGCCGAACGCGACGCGACGACCAATCAACGCAATAACCGCGAACTGATCGACCTCTACACGAAAGGCGCACTGAAGCCGCATGTCTCCGCGCGCTTTTCGCTGGCGGGAGCGGGGGCGGCAATTAAGGCGTTGGCGGAACGAAAAGCGTTAGGAAAATTAGTGGTGGTGCTGGAATAGTGGATTGAATGAGCCGCGAATTTCCTAGCGTCACAGTGAAAGGCATCGCCGATCATCAAGTCGCGCCCAAATACGATCTCACTAGTTTCCCGACTCCAAAGCTGAGTGGAGATCCCGAACCGGTTCACGACTACGGATAAAGTTAGGCACGTTTTGTTTCCCACCTGCTCAAGAGATCCTGAGCAACTGGACCAAGAAGATCATCGATGCCATAAGACTGAGCAAACTGCGCACCGCGTGCAATCGGCCCCATTTTTCCAACAGGGTTCTAGTCTCGTCTGACGTGAGGTCGCGTCCCGGCTCAAGAAGCCGCTGATTGGTCGGCATGATCACGATGAACGTAAACGGGATCACTAAGCCAATTAGCGTCGCACCCAATAGCCACGGTATTCCTCCGCCTAAGATCCAAGCCGCTACGCCAGCGACTAAACTCACGATGGCGAGCGACGCCTGCATCGCGGTCGCGCGTTGATAACTCGGAGCCCACACGGTCGCCGCCGTTTTAGTGTCACAGCCCATGCGGGCCGGATGTTCGACGAAATTGATATACACCGCCGCACCGGTAAAAAGCGTGCAGCAAAGCGTGGCGAGGAATTGCGTTATCGGTAGCATCTGGATCCTCGCTTGATCGTCAGGGTTTCCGCGTGGAAGGTGGGTAACCGTTGCGATCGGATTCAATAAAATCAGTCGTGACCATGATAGTCCGGCGCATAATTTCGGCCCAAGATGGCAGAAGGCACTGCGCTTTTCTGCCCTACCAATTAGCGCGGCGCCAGCATTAAAACACAATAGGCAACACCAAATGCTCCCGGTAAACGAAGTCGCGATGCGTGGCCAAGGCCGGCGTTACCGCCGCCGCGATATCCACATCGTGATTGACGTACGACGGACGATAACTGCTGGCCATCGGGCACACTTCGGGTGGCAGCGGATCAATCAGTGCGTAGAAAGTGGCGAAATAGATGTCGAGCGCGGACAGCCGTTCGCCAACGAGATAGCGGCGACCGCGCTGCTGCTGCGCGGCGAGTTGGGCAGCGAGCTGCTTTAGTACGTCGATCGCGCGCGCCTTGGCGGCCACACCGCGTTCGGGGGTATAAAGATATTTGTCGGCCAAGGTTTTCCAAAATGTGTAGCCTTCGTCCTGCGGTGACAGCGCACTCAATCCATCGTGCACCAGCAACAGGCGCTTGTTCCAACCGAAACCATTCTCGCCGGCGAGCTCGTTAATGAACGCGAACATTTGCATCCGTTCGGTGATGTCCAACGGCACGAGTCGCGGTTCGGGGGCAAGCCGCTCGGCTAGATTGAGTTGATCGATCCACGACGCGCGCGGGCGTTCGTCGTTCCAGATAGCCACTGGCGCGCTCGATTGAGCGGTCCACACATACAGTTCGCTTTGCGTACCGTTCATCCCAAAATCAAGATCAGACGCACCGGCATTGGCGGTGCACACCGAGTCATAGGTAAGGCCCTTCACGTCGAACAATCCCTTACACGCCTCGCGCCACGGTCCTGGGATGGGATACGCGCCTAGCACCAAGCGCAGGCCAGCGCGCCGGCGCGCATCGGCGATGCTGAGATACTCAAGGCGAATATCGTCGAAACCTATGTTGTCGTTCATCGGTAGGTCTCCTGTTCCGTTATTGAAGAAACGCGCGCACGGCATCGTGAATCAGCTTCAGATTAAGCACGATGATCAGCGCAGTCATCAGCCATGCAATCCCCGTCACCCAGCGTGGACTCACCAGCGTGCCCAACTTCTGGCGATCGCTGGTGAAGATCACGAGCGGGATCACGGCGAACGGTAATTGCAAACTTAAGATCACCTGTGACAACACCAACAATTGGGCTGTGCCGGAAGTACCGTAGTGCAGCGTGACGATAATCGCCGGGACAACCGCAATCAGCCGGGTAATCAGGCGCCGCAGCCACGGTCGCAGGCGAATATCGAGAAATCCTTCCATGACGATTTGTCCGGCGAGCGTGCCGGTGATCGTCGAATTCTGGCCCGACGCCAACAGCGCCACCGCGAACAACACGCTTGCCGCGCCCGCGCCGAGCAGTGGCGAGAGCATCCGGTGCGCATCCTGGATCTCGGCGACTTGCGTGTGACCACGCGCGTGAAACGTCGCGGCGGCAACGATTAGGATGGCCGCGTTGATCAGTAACGCGATGCCCAGCGCCAGGGTTGAATCGATGGTGGCGTAGCGAATCGCTTCGCGGCGTCCGGCAAGCGATTCATTGAAATCGCGCGTCTGCACCAGCGCCGAGTGAAGGTAGAGGTTATGCGGCATCACCGTGGCGCCGAGGATGCCGATGGCGACATACAACATCGCCGGGTTCGTCACGATGGCCGGTGCAGGCAGAAATCCCGCGGCCACCTGCGCCCAGTCAGGCTTAGACAGCAATACTTCATAGACAAAGCAGCCGCCGATAACCAGCATCAGCGAAACGATCAGCGCCTCCATGTAACGGAAACCACGCGTTTGCAGCATCAGAATCAACAGCACATCGGCGACGGTAATGACCACACCCACCGCAAGCGGAATCCCAAACAGCAAATTAAGCGCGATGGCAGTGCCGATGATTTCCGCGAGATCCGTGGCGCATACCGCGAGTTCGGCGAGCAGCCATAGACCAAACGACACCGGCGCTGAATAATAATCGTGACAGGCCTGCGCAAGATCGCGCCCACTGGCAATGCCCAAACGCGCGGATAAAGATTGCAGCACCACGGCCATTAAATTGGCAAGCATCACCACCGAGAGCAGCGTGTAGCCGAAGGCCGAACCGCCTGCAATAGCCGTGGCCCAATTCCCAGGATCCATATAGCCCACGGCGACCAAGTAGCCCGGCCCGGCAAACGCGAACATTTTGCGCGCCACGCCAGCGCTGTACGGTACCGCAACTGTTCGGTAGACCTCGGGTAGGCTGCTAGTCCTCCGTGGGTGGCGCCACGCCGAATCAGCGCATCCCATATTTTTCCGCACCACCGCCACGCGCGCGTCCGGCGGTCGGATCTTCGTCGTCTGGGATATCCGCGATCAGCGTTTGCGCAGTCAAAATCAGTGCGGCAACGGATACCGCGTTAAGCACAGCGGTATACGTAACCTTCACCGGATCCATGATGCCCGCGTTGATCATATTGACCAGCTCACCGGTGCGCGCGTTGTAACCCATGCCGTCTTTCGCCGCGATCACTTGGTTGACCACGCGTGTGGGCTCAACCCCACTATTTTCCGCGATGCAGGCGAGCGGGCGGGTCAACGCTCGCTTCACCACTTCGGCACCTTCCCGGTTTGCGCCCGATAAACTCGCGATGACCTGGTCTACCACGGACAAGGTCTTGATCAGCGCGGTGCCGCCACCCGCCACCACGCCTTCTTGCAGCGCCGCGCGCGTCGCATTCAAGGCATCTTCGATCATCTGCGCCCGACGTTTTTGTTCAACTGGAGTTGCGCCGCCGGCGTGAATCACCGCAATACCCCCAGATAATTTGGCCAAGCGCTCGTTGAATTTGTCTTCTTCGATCATCACCTCGTTAAGCGCCAGTTGGCGGCGGATTTGTTCCAGGCGCCCTCTGATCTGCTCCGGCTTACCACCGCCGCCCGAAATGACCGTGGAATTTGCCGAGATTTTAATCCGTTTGGTGGTGCCGAGATCGGCCACCGTCGCATCGCGAAAGTGACCGCCAAGTTCTTTTACGAACACGCGACCGCCGGTCATGATCGCGAGGTCTTCCATCATCGCTTGGCGCCACTTGCCGTATTCAGGGGGATGCACGGCGACGATTGCAGGCCCTGTCTTATCCTCCAACAAGGCCGCGACGGCCTGCGTGGAATACTCCTCGGCGATAATCAGCAGCGGCTTTTTGGCTGTGCTGACCAAGGCGCGCAGCGCCGCCACCTCTTCAACCGTTTTGAGTCCGTGATTAGTCAGCAAAATTAAGGTGTCTTCGAGATGGATCTCCATCGAGTCCACGTCATTGACCATGTGATGGGAAACATAGCCGCGCTCATAAGACGCGCCTTCGACAACTTCCAGCGTGGTAGCGACGGTGAGGCCAATGTCGACGGTCACAATGCCGGTCGGTCCAACGGCCGATAGTGCCTCGGCCACCAACTTGCCCGTGGTCTCATCGTTGGCGGCAATGATGGCGACCGACGTGGCCGCGCCTTTGACGTCGGAGATAGCCGTCGCGGAAGCCTTCAGCGCTTCAACGACACTCGCCACCGCAAGATTCATCCCATGCACGAGATCGAACGCGGACATCTCCCCTTCCAGCGATTTGAACCCTTCTTGAATGAGAGCGTTGGCGAGCACCGTAGCGGTGGTGGTGCCATCGCCTGCCACTTCATTCGTTTTCTTTGAGACTTCACGAACCACCTGCGCACCCATATTTTCAAAGCGATCCTCCAACTCGATTTCTGCCGCGATGCTGACCCCATCGCGCGAGATAATCGGCGTGCCGATGGGTACATCGATGATGGCATTGCCGCCTTTGGGACCAAGGGTGGTTTGCACGGCACGGGTTAATTGATTAACGCCACGGCCAAGAGCGGCGCGGGCTTCGCGGTCGAAGATCATCATTTTAGGCATACGTTATTTCTCTTGATTCGGTCTAGTGGGGCCGCGGCCTCGCATCATCGTTTGTTTCACACAGGAGAGGCTGAAGGCGAGCTCTTATGCCTCTATGGTGTCGTGCTAGAAAAAAACGTAATGAGGCGGAGCGCGCTTCGGCAGGGAGCAAAGAGGCGTTTAACTTGTTGCGGTTCTCGCCTTTTTCTTGTCGCAAGGTACTCGCCGACGATTCGTTTTTGCGAGAACTGATCATCCCTTTCAGCTCGGACGGCTATGTCGCGTTATTCGAGATCGCGTCCGGGACAACGGTCAATATCCTCGCCGTCCAGCGCCAGCATGAAGAGGATTATCATTGACACCAGAGTTAGTCCTCCGAGACAGCTACTCCTCGTACTGCCGCGCCGCTTCCATATCCCCGAACAGCACCACCGTATTTTCGTCGATCATGACCATGCGCCCGTAGTGCGTCGACATGACCACTTCGAAGTCATAGGCGGTAAATGCCCGCCCCAACGATTCACTTAGTTCTTGCATATCGAAAGTCATTTTGCCTTCAGTATCTAAGCGGATCATCGCCGGATAGTGCAGAACTTCAATGCCGTGTTTTGTCTGCATGACTTCCGCAATCACGCGCGCATCGGCACTGTCGTTCATCGTCACGCCACAGCGGTGCGACACCGTGTCTTGGCGATTTAAATCCTTGAACGTCTGCGTGGTCATAGCGTCACCCCTTTGGGTAGACTGATTTGGATTTCCGCCAAAATATCGTCAATCCGGCGCTTGGCATCGACTGCGACATTGTCGAATTTAAGATCGCCGTTGGTTTGTAGCTCCCACACCGATTTCAAACGACTGGCCGCATCGGTGCATAAGGGGACGTATTTTTCGAGCCAGCCGGTCATGACTTTTTTGTTGATGTCGCCGTGTTTGACGTCGTTCACCAACATCTGCAACAACGTGAGCGTGTTGGCCAGATTCTGTCGATAATCGCTACTCGCCGCCGAAACCACGGCGGGCGTGACAAAATCATTATGCATCGGACCGGCGCGCATGATGAACCCATTGCGAAAGAGTTCGCCCACCAGTGCTTCGAAAACGACGTTTACCGCGAAGTAAATCTCCAGGTGATCAGTGGCGGCGAGGATGGCCTCGAGCACTTTGCGCACGCCTTGCCACGCAGCGTTTTCCAGCCAAGCTTTTTTACCGGCATCGCCATCAATGGTGATGTCCAACCCGATATCGCCCAAGTACAACGTAATGTCCTGGGCCAAACGAAGCTTGTATGACGCGTTGGTCAAAATGGTGTTATTGATCATCTGCGTCATGCCGTCGCGCTGCGCTTTCATCAACGCCACGCCAAGACCAAATTCGGCATGCTTCAACGCGCCAAATTGATCTTGCAGCACACTCACCCAACCTGGATCAAAGCGACTGGGCGCGCCGTCGCTCCGTGCGTTATCGACCACCATCTTGATAGTATTTTCGATATGGCTTTGGCGTTGATAATGCGTCCGCGACCATTCTTGGTCCGGTGCGCGAAACACATGCCAGTCCGAAGACTTCAAGGCCGTTACCTTGTCGCTATAGGTGGGTTGACCATCCGCGAATGACATGATCCAGCCCTGCAGCAAATGGCGAGTGGGATCGGGTTGTACGTCAACCGTGACGTCCTCGTAGAGTGTTGCTCGCTTGCCTTCGGAATTGAAATAGTTGTAACGACGGCTATCGGATCCCGCGAAGGTTGCACTACCGGCGGCGCCGGATTGCTGTGAATTTTGCGTCATGGTTTTCCTCGTTCCGATGGTCGGAGAATTTCGAAGCTCGTCTTAACGACTCGCTGGCGTGAATTTATCCAAATGAATATTGTCCGCGTCGACTCCAAGCTTCTGCAAAACAGGCAGCACCGCATCAACCATCGGCGGCGGTCCGCAGGCATACGCTTGCAAGGTTCGATCGCGGCCCGCTTCGGCATAGTCGCGTGCCACGACATCATGGATGAATCCAGTGGCGCCGGCCCAATCATCACCGGAATCCGTTTCGGATAATGCTGGGATGAACGCGAAATCCGGCAGCTTTTTGCCGAGGGCCGCGATCTCGTCCAAATAGAACAAATCCTTTTGCGCACGCGCGCCGTAATAAAGCCGCACCGGCGCCCGCGATTTACTTGCCGCGAGGTCATTCAAGATCGACCACAACGGCGCCATGCCCGAACCACCGCCAACCAGTAGCGTCGGTCCGGTGTGATTCTGGTTTCGATAGCTGGTGCCGAAGGGGCCTTCGATTGCGATCGGGTCGCCCACTTTCAAGCGCGTGGCTAATTGTTCTGAGAACGCGCCATCGGGGTAAATCTTGATAATGAACGACAGCGTCCGCGTTTCGCT
>JAYUEZ010000177.1:0-5924 GCA_043738965.1 Gammaproteobacteria bacterium | reverse complement strand
GCACCGGCTTGATCTTTGCGGCGGTAATATCCGATCTCCGCCCGACAAATGGGACACGATCCATCGAAGTACACGGTTGATTTCGAATGCGCCGATTCCACGCGGATCTCCTGAGTATCAGACAGTCAGTTGACCAGCACGGGAGCGTGACGAAGGTACGTCTGATCCTCGATCTGTCGAGCAAGGAATTCGACGACGTCCGATCGCGTGGATAGGAAATTTAACCGCCCTTTTCGGCGGAGTCGAGCGTCGTGTGCGGAGAGATAGAAGGGTCCTGAAGGACTGGACGCGGTGGCCGGCGGCCGTTTAGCCCAGCATTGCACGAGCCCGTCGCCCAGCGGGTATTTTCTCCCCGCAAAAATCGACCGCTCAGACCAGCAGGCGCAAGTGGCTCCACGCCGGGTGTCAGACCAGCCTTGCGTCCATGCGTAAGAAAGGGGCGGTGCCGTCAGCCTGGTTCCTTCAGGCCCAGTGATGTCGGCGGCGGCGCACGGCAATTTTGTGACCGGTACTAGATTAATCAAAGCTTTGATGTCGATAGATAGTACGCCTGCAGCCTTTGGCCCAGAGGGCTCAGCGGGTACTCAAAGGCAAGTGGGGTCTGTACAACCTCCGTGACCGCGGTCCCCGTAGCGACAATAGCCAATCGTCGTGTTCTGATTCCTGATCAAGGCTGCGCCGGTGGCGCGATCCACGTGGATTTCTAGGGATGGCGTTGCGCCTAGCATGCTGGAACAGAGACACGTCCGGGCGCGTCCTCGAGAGGGGCTTCGCTCCATTCGGCAGTTGCGTGCAGCTCCCAGGGCTCCACGCCGCCACGGCCGGGTTTGCTGCTGTCACGCGCGGTCCGGTGCAGCGGGCCTGCATTTCCAAACGCGACATCGAACGGCAGCCGGCCCGGCGCCGGTAGACGCAGCATCAGCGCCCAGCAGCTGCAAGGCACGGTGCGAACGGAGCCTCGCATCCATTCGTCGCCGCGGGCGTGCGAATCACTGCCAGCCCTGCAGCCACTGCGCGGAATCGAGCAATGTACGCCACGGGACGCAGACCGCGCGGCGGGAGAGTACGGCCTCGATTTCGATCGTGTCGATCAGCACCGCGGGCGGCACCGGTGCAATCGCCTTGGTCACGATAAAATGCCGTTCGCGATCACGCGGATTCGCCGCAGTCCACTTACTGCACAACAGCTTCGCGGGATTGAGACGACGGGTGGGGTGTTGGTGCATGGCTAAATCCGATTATTACTTTACTGTCCATAGGCCTTGGCTTCGACGGGCGCGGTGGGCCGTCCGCAACGCGCGTGGGCTTTGCCGCCTTCGAAGACCAGATAACTCTGTGCGCCGTAATGTAGAAAATGCGCACGAGCCTATCCACCAACGCTGGAAGATGGAGTACGCAACTGTCAGTTTCCCAAGAATGCCTGGTTTCATGCAGGGCGGGTAGGCCGCGGCACTGCCGGCGACCGCGTCTGCACACAGCAACCCCACGAGACAGCGAGCGCCGTGCCGCCGGCAGCGTGACGGACATTCGACAGCGTGTTGAGGCCCCTCCGTGGCCCACGGCGCTCAAAGTAAATACAGCGCGCCCCCGCGCGCCGCGGCCACATAGCGTCAGGACGCACGCGATCGCGGTTCTACGAACTCGACCGCCAAGGGCAATGGTTTCGCAGGCGCTACCGGTTTGACGCTCGCCCGCGAAATTTTCTTGAATTCGTAGACCGTGAGAATTACGCCGATCACCGTAAGACCGAAACAGATTACACCCGCTTCGAAAATAAAAGCATCACTCATGACCGTGCTCCTTTCAAACTCACCAACTTGAAATAAATGCCGAAACACAAGATGGACGGCACCCAGATGGCCGTGAACAATCCCTCGTCTCTCTGTCCCGTGAACCACAAAAATCCAGAGACGGTGAATGCCACCATCACCGCCAGCAGAATGCATGCATCGGATATCTTCATCATTTGAGTCTTCCTTTTTTTGGGGTGACGCCGGGTCACCGATATTTCAACCTCAGGATTCGTGTTCCCAGAAGCCCCAAGCCGCGACCAGCAGGCTTAAAACAGCGCCAGCCGCATGCAGGCGCAGGCGCGACTCGCCAGGGAATTCAAGTACGAACGGTACGACTCCCAGAATTCCGAGTGGTAACCACATCACAAACAGCAGCGCTAGCAAGAGCGCCGCGCCACCCATCACTCGCTGCACTTTCTGGCTGCGCTTAGCCATTGCGCCTTCTCATGCAACTGTTGGTGCCAATGCGCGCATTGCACTCGATGAACATCGACCCGACGCCACGGAATTGGGCGAGCCGAGGCGCAGCTGCATGGAGTGGCTCCATAACTAGTGACCCGTTCATGATTTGGAATATATCGGAATTGAACTCTTATTGTCCATTAATTTATTCGGTTTATTTAAATTAAAGCGGGTCCTTTTCGGTTCAATAAGATATAGTCCTTGTAGGTTTCCAGAACGCAGGGCTTAAACATGTTTGGAGAACACAACGGGCTTGACCAGGACACAGTGAAGTTTCGCAGCGGCGCGGCGGCGCGCCTGGCCGGGATCCCGGTTGAAACCCTGCGGGTATGGGAACGTCGGTATACCGTGGTCGGCCCACGTTTGAGCCCGCGCGGTCAACGACTCTATTCCGTCGCGGATATACGTCGTCTGAGTCTAATTAAACAATTGGTAGACGCAGGAAACTCGATTGGCGCCATTGCGGCGCTGCCGCTCGAGGCGCTGGTGGCGGTCCGTAACGAAATCGGAACCTTGCCGCCGACGGCCACTGCCGAGGCCGCAAGGTCAGTGCGCCTCGTGCTAATCGGACCGGCATTGTCCGCTCGGCAGTTCGAGCAGGCGCTCGCCAACGCCGCAGTGGAGGTGGTCGGCCATAGCATGCATATCGTGGAAGCGCCGCATGACTTCGGCGATGTCGAGGCTGACGCCGCGCTCATTGAGCTTTCGACCTTGAACGACTCCACCGCAGAGTCCATCGCACGCGTGCAGCGTGCGTGCGGCCTGAATCGGGTCATTGTGCTTTATCGGTTCGCACCGAGTGCGATCATCCGGCAGCTGCGCAAAGCCGGTTACGCAGTTGCGCGCGCGTCCGCCGACGCGTCCGAAGTCGCAGCGCTGTGCTGTGCGTTGCTGCCGCGACCAGCAGCCGCTCAGAACGCCGCCGAATCACGCGCCTATGCTGTGCGAGCTCCGCCGCCACCCCGTTTCGACGAACGCGCGCTGTCCGAATTGGCCGATGCCTCGACGACCGTGTACTGCGAATGCCCGCGCCATCTGGTCGACCTCGTGATGAGTCTTGGCAGTTTCGAACGCTACAGCGCCGAATGTGCGAACCGTGGGCCAGCCGATGCGGCCATTCACCGCGACCTTGAGCACACCGCAGGCCAGGCACGGGCGTTACTCGAAGAAGCGCTGATTCGCGTTGCGCGTGCCGAAGGGATGTCCCTGCCGCCAAGTGCCACCACGCGCCCATGAGTGCGCGGACAGCACTTGAAGACGCACCGCTGCCCGCGCTAGTTTTCGGTGCAGGCGGGCTTGCGCCATTCGTCGGGCTCGCGTTGCTCAGCGCATTGAACCCCGCGTCCGTCTCATTACTGCATGCGCTGGAAAGCTACGCCGCCGTGATCCTGAGTTTCGTAGGAGCGCTACATTGGGGGTATGCGGTGCACGCGAATGCCCAAGGTCGCATGGCCTTGATCCAATACGGCTGGAGTGTGCTGCCAGCACTCTTCGGCTGGCTTGCACTGCAGCTGCCGCTAGCCCTCGCGCTGCGTGCGCAGGCGCTGACATTCATTGCCTGCTATGCGGTTGACCATGCGCTGGCAGCCGCCGAAGTAATACCGCGCTGGTTTCTGCGCCTGCGCGCTGCGCTGAGCGTAATCGCGGTCGTAGCACTCGTCGTGGCCAGTTATGTGTAAGCACGCGCCCGCTCAATCCAGCGAGGACCAGGTCATGCAATCAGATCATGAAGAATTCACTGCCACGCTCGCCGGGATTTTGAGCCCGAAGAGCGCCTGGAGCGTCGCACGCGTGACGGAATTTTTACGCACCGCGCAACTCCCATTGCGGGTCGCGACGCTGGATGCGGATGGGTTCCCGCATATCACTTCGCTGTGGTTTCGCTACTCGGCTGGCCGGCTCTTCTGCTGTACGCAGCAAAGTGCCGTGATCGCGCGCCATCTCGGGCACAACGCGCAGGTCGGTTTCGAACTGGCGGTCAATCAAGCGCCTTATCACGGTCTGAGCGGACAGGGCACGGCAGCCGTTGTCACTCAGGATGCGACCGCCTTACTTGATGAGCTGGCTGAGCATTATCTCGAGGGCCGCGATCCCGGTCTCAGGAGTTGGCTGCTCTCGCGCATCGCGACCGAAGTCGTGATCGAGATCGCCCCGCTTCGCATCACCAGCTGGGATTTCAGACGTCGCATGGCGAGCGCGAATTGAGTCGGCAGCCGAATTTACCCGGGGTCGGCACCGCGCACCCGACGTGGCGGAATGCTCGTCACATACGCCGTTGAAGAACGAACACCCCGTCCATCCGCTTGTCGGACTCAGGGAATCGTCGCGCGGCAGGGGGACGCGAGAACGGATAGGCCTACCTGTGTTCGAGATGAATAGTGGCGCCAGTTAGCGAGAATGCGCGCGTATCCAGGCTGTTCTCGCAGCGGCGCCGCAGATTTGCGCTGAGTCCGACAGGCTGTGAGGGTCCAGACCGATGACGTCCCTTTCCGACTGGGCCACGGCGGCCCGTGCACAGTGGCGCTGGCGTGGTCAGGCAAGACCGCCGTTCGCGGTTGTGCCGGGGCCGGGCCAAGTCTCGGTGTGGGACTACCCGCGCCCGCCGCGTCTCGCACCCGACACGCGTGAAGTCGCAGTGCTCTGGGGTGATGTCGAAGTCGCGCGTACGCGCCGTGCGGTGTGTGTGCTCGAGACCTCGCATCCACCGAGCTTCTATCTGCCGTGGGACGACGTCGCGCGGCAGCTGTTCGAGCCCGCGGCAGGGTCCTCGTTATGCGAATGGAAGGGACCCACGCGCTACTGGAGCCTGGTCGACGGGACGCGCCGCCTCGAATCGGTCGCCTGGAGCTACCCGGAACCGCTGGCCGGTGCCGAGCTGCTGGCGGAGTGCGTCGCGTTCTACCCCGCCCCGCTCGAATGTAGAGTCGATGGCGCCCGCGTGCGCATACAGCCTGGCGGCTTCTACGGTGGATGGATCACGCCCGAACTTGTGGGCCCATTTAAAGGCGAGCCGGGCAGTGAGAGTTGGGGATAGAAAGGCAAACCTACCTAAGCCGCTTTCGACCTCCGGCGAGATTACGATGATCACCGAACCGATCACGGGAAGCTGGGCGAGATCGGCCCTGGCTTCGATCTGCCTGGCAAATGCCTTCAGGATTTTCTTGCGGTGCCCCAGCGACACGCCTAGCTCGGCAAGATCTTTTTCCGAGCGTTCCGACAGGACCTCGAGATCGATGTCGTTCTCTGAAAAGACGGCCGCATACTGCTCGAGGCCGAGTGCGGCAAGCCAGACGTGGAGTGTCGACGTAGGGGTTGCGAATCTCGTTTCTACAGGAGTATCGGGACGCCGCGAGTTGGTCGAAACCACAACTGCCATCGTCGGAGAAGTCGACCGCCGCGGGTATTAAATTTTCACGCCATTCTAGGGGAACGGAGCGGCGCTTCGACCGACGCCCCTTCGGTCAGAGCTACGTTCTTGGAACCAATGCAAAGGGTTGGAACGATCTACTCGCAGTGGCCGCTTTCCCGGTTTTGAGGGTCAGCTATATCGAATCACCAGTGACTCTTCATGGCCGAGGCCGTGTGAAAACCCGCGTTTGGATTCGGTTTCATGGATTGCTGTTCAATAATCGCCCATAGAAGCCCGCACCAGCGCGTGGTGAGTTCTCA
>JAYUEZ010000176.1:0-15851 GCA_043738965.1 Gammaproteobacteria bacterium | reverse complement strand
TGGCTTCCATGATCGGTGCGTACATCTTCTCCGGAATAATCACCGCCGATAACGGTTGATACGACGACGTCAGCGCCTTGGCGAGCGTCATCGTATCGGGTTTGATATTGAAGGTTTGCGAGCCCCACGGCTTACCCGTGCGACCAAAGCCACACACCACTTCGTCGGCGATAAACAATACCTCGTATTTCGCAAGCACGCTCTGAACTTTTTCGAAATACGTGCGCGGCGGCACCAGCACGCCACCCGCCGCCATGACCGGCTCGGCGATGAACGCGGCGACCGTGTCGGGTCCTTCTTTAAGAATCAATTGCTCGAGATTATGCGCAAGGCGCGAGGCGTAGTCTTCTTCGGACTCACCCTTTTCCGCGAACCGATAATGGTGCGGGCAATCGGTATGAATGAAACGTCCGTCGAGCGGTAAGTCCCATTGATTGTGCATGGGCGGCAAGCCCGTCAGACTGCCCGAGGCCAACGTTATCCCGTGATAGCCCTTCAGGCGGCCAATAATCTTTTTCTTCCGTGGTCGGCCCAGTGCGTTGTTGTAGAACCAGATCAATTTCACTTGAGTGTCGTTCGCGTCGGAACCGGACAAGCCAAAAAAAACTTTCGACGCCTCCATCGGCACCAGTGCTTTTAGCTTTTCGGCGAGCAACATGCCTGGCTCATGGCTTTTGCCGTTAAACATATGGCTGAATGACAGCGTTTTGATTTGGTCATACGCCGCCTGCGCCAGTTCTTCATTGCCGTAACCGAGAGACGTCGACCACAAGCCGCCAAGCCCTTCGAGGTATTGCTTGCCCGCCGCATCCCAGACGTACACGCCTTGCGCACGGGCGATCATGAGCGCGCCCTTGTCTTCGATTGCGCCTAGATTCACCATCGGATGCAGAACGGCTGCTGCGTCGCGCGCTTGGATCGAACCCGGTTGTAAGCTCACTTGCTGCCTCCTTCGGTCTCGGTTACTCGATGCGGTGCCCTCATTAAATTCCATTCTAGCGGCGAATCCGATCCTCGCCCACCGGGTCGCGCCTCACGTCCGAACCCACATGTTAGGATTCAGCCGCGTGAACCCTCAAGCCCTCGCCTACCTCCAAATCCTAGCCGGCGCACTGCTGCTTTCGACCGGCTCGACGGTGATTAAGGCCGTCCATTTGTCAGCGTTCGAACTCGCCGGTTGGCGGGCAGTCGTTATCACCTTATTTCTGCTTATCGCAGTCCGCCCTAGTCGCCAATGCTGGGATCGAAAACTCGTGCCGGCCGCTGTCGCCCATGCCGTAACTACCATTCTGTTCATGGTCGGCAACAAACTAACGAGCGCAGCGACCGCGATCTTTCTGCAATACACCGCGCCCGTTTATTTGTTAGCACTTGGGCCGTGGTTGCTCAAAGAACCCGTGACGCGGCGCGATGTTGTGCTGGTAATGCTAATGATTGGTGGCATGTTGCTGCTGTTAACCCACCCTGCGGCACCGAGCGCGACGGCGACCAATCCATTACTCGGCGGTATCGTCGCCGCAATTTGCGGGGTGACCTGGGCGTTTACGACACTCACGATGCGCGGGCTCGCACGGATCCCGGACACCGGATTTCAGCGTTCGATCGCCGCGGTAATCGTCGCGAATATTGGCCTTGCCTTGGTCTTGCTACCGATCGTCGGCGTGCCAAGCACGGCGCGACCATTGGATTGGTTGTTGGTGTCCTATATGGGGGTGCTGCAGTTAGGCAGCTCATTCATTTTGATCGCGCTTGGCCTGCGGCGCGTGACGGCGCTCGAAGGGGCTTTGTTGTTGCTATTGGAGCCTGTGTTGAATCCACTCTGGGCGTGGTGGGTGCATGGCGAAGTGCCGAGTCGCATCAGCATGGTGGGCGGGATTTTGATCGTGCTCGCGACGGGGCTCCGCGCCGCGTTCTCGGCGTCAAGTCTGAAAGCGGCGCGCCGGTAATACCCGTTCATCGTCGTCTTCCATCCGAACCGCAGCGCGAATGGCGGCTAGTTCACGGCGTCCTTCTTGTAACACCTTAGGTTCCAAATGATCTTCCAACAGCGCCAGCTTGTGCCGGGCCTTCGGCGAACCACGTTCCGCCGCTAGCGATAACCAGGCGTATGACTTGGCTGTATTGCGTGCGGTGCCGACGCCGTTTGCGTAGCATACGCCGAGCCCATACTGCGCGCGGATATGCCCTTGACGCGCGGCGCGCTCCAGCATTTGCACCGCTTCTTCTTTCATCAAGCCCGGGATTTGACTGAAGAGTCCTCGTCGCCCAACTTCATATTGGGCCTTGGCGTAACCGAGCTGCGCGGCATGCCGCAACCAGGCTATCGCGCGTGGTCGATTCAGCTCCACGCCCGTCCCGGATTCGAACGCCATTGCCACGCGATAAACCGCTTTAACGTGCCCTTGGTCGGCCGCCTTGCGTAACCACTCCAACGCCACGGACAGATCGGGATTCGGTCCCAGTCCACGTTGAAAAAAACGCCCCAGCGCGTATTGCGCATGCGGCAGACCCGCTTCCGCGGCTAGCCGCAACCAATGTTCGGCTTCATCTAAATTTTTATGACGCAGCGGCGCGCTGGCGTAGATCAGGCCAAGATTGTACTGCGCCTTGGGGTAACCGGCGTCGGCCGCGCGTTTACACCAATAGATCGCCATCTCGTAGTCAGGCTCGACGCCTTCGCCGTGCGCGTAGGCTAGCCCAAGGTTCAATTGGGCTTTGGGATAATCCTGATTCGCGGCAGTTTCCCAGTAGCGAACCGCAGTATGAATATCGCGTTTAACGCCCATACCCTTCGCATAAATTTCGCCCAAATTGTGTTGCGCAATGACGTTACCGCTCGCAGCCGCCGCGTAATACCAACTGAACGCTCGCTCGGAATCGCGCGCCGTGCCGGTGCCGGTGTGATAGCACCACCCGACCAAGGCCTGCGCATCGGAGTGATTATCTTCAGCGGCGGACTCCAACCATTGCAACGCGGCCACCGGATCGCGCGCGCAGCCAATACCTTCGAGGAGGCTAATGCCGAGGCGATGTTGCGCGCGGACATGACCGGCGGTGGCGGCACGCTGATACCAGACGAAGGCCTGTTGGAGATCGACCTCGATATTGCCACGTTGGCGCAGGCGTTCGCCGAGTTCGAACTGCGCTTCGGGATCGCCACCTTCAGCCGCATCAATCAGCGCACGAATACCCTGCATACTCCGCTCAATTTTGACGGCCGCCAGCACCAGGCTAACTATCCCGCAACAGCGTCATGAGACTGGAAGTGTCCCAGCGGTTACGCTTCCGGCGCTGCAGCTCACCGAAGAATTGATCGATCACCGCGGTCGTCGGCAGATCGGCGCCATTGCGACGCGCTTCATCCAAAACGATGCCTAAATCCTTACGCATCCAGTCGACTGCGAATCCGAAAGCGTATTCTCCGCTAAGCATCGTACTGGCGCGGTTATCCATCTGCCAAGACTGTGCCGCGCCGTTGGCAATCACTGCCACGACTTGCTCCATATCGAGCCCGGCTTGCAATCCAAAATTGAGTCCCTCAGCAAGGCCTTGGATCACGCCGGCACAACAAATCTGATTCACCATTTTGGTTAATTGACCCGCGCCGACCGGTCCGATGCGCCGCACACTTTTAGCGTAAGCGCCGAGGAGCGGCGCGGCCCGTTGATACGCGGCTTCGTTACCGCCCGCCATGATGGTTAACACCCCTTTTTCAGCGCCCACTTGACCGCCTGACACCGGCGCGTCGATGAATTCGATTTGGCGCTCGGCGGCGAGTGCCGCCAGTTCGCGCGCTACCCGCGCCGAAGTCGTCGAGTGATCGACAAACATACTGCCGGGCGCCATACCCACCAATGCCCCGTCCACGCCGCTAACAATTTCGCGGAGATCGTCGTCATTGCCAACACAGGAGAAAACCACCGCCGCGCCGTCCGCGGCGGCGCGTGGAGTTCGTGCCACTTCACCCGTGTACTCCGCGACCCAGCGGTCGGCCTTGCTCGTCGTTCGATTGAACACGGTTACCGCGTGGGAAGCGCGCGCGAGATGGCCGGCCATGGGATATCCCATTATCCCTAAGCCGATGAATGCGACCTTAGTCACGCTTGTCTCCATACTTTTTAACAGTTTGATGTTACGCAATGGAGGCTGGAGGTGCCAGCGGAGGAACCGTGCCATGGAAATCGAGAGGTCGGCGGGAAGTAAATCGAGTCCCGAGTACGCCCCACTCCGATCAATTCACGGAAAATTTGCCATCCAGGCTAGCCCGGGGGAATTTATCCGACGCGATCAGCGGCCCGCACTAGTCACCACGCGCCCGTGGAGATCGTAGTCATCGCTCTTGTCGATGAGGACGTCGACGAGCTCGCCGGGCGCTAATCGGGTCTTCGGTTTGACGTAGACCAGACCGTCTATTTCTGGTGCATCCGCATAACTACGACCGATTGCCGCTCGGTCTTCTAGGCGATCGATCAATACCGAAAGTTGCCTGCCAACTTGGCGCTGCAAGCGACGCCGACTAATCGCCTGTTGCGTGGTCATGAGTTCCTCGTAACGCGCTTGCATGATCGCCGCCGGCACTGGATCGGGTAATTGATTCGCGGCCGCGCCGGCCACCGGGGAATACTGAAAACATCCCACGCGATCGAGTTCCGCCGTGGTGAGAAAATCCAACAAGGTTCGAAAATCCGCATCCGTTTCGCCGGGGAAGCCGACGATAAACGTGCTGCGTAATACAAGCTCTGGACACACGTCACGCCAGCGTCGAATGCGTTCCAACGTATTCTCGGCCGCGGCTGGCCGTCGCATCAACTTCAAAATGCGCGGACTGCCGTGCTGAAAAGGAATATCGAGATACGGCAGAATTTTGCCATCGGCCATCAGCGGTAGCACGTCGTCGACATGCGGGTATGGATAGACGTAGTGCAGTCGCACCCACACCCCAAGTTCACCGAGCGCCGCACATAAGCCAGCGAAGCTTGCGCGTAGTGGCCGACCCTGCCAAAAACTGGTTCGAGTTTTGAGATCAGAGCCATAGGCGCTCGTATCCTGCGAAATAACGAGGAGTTCACGCACCCCCGCCGCGACCAACCGTTCGGCTTCGTCCATGATTTCCGATAGTGGCCGCGACACCAATTTGCCGCGCATGGACGGGATAATGCAAAAACTGCAGTGGTGATTGCAGCCTTCGGAGATCTTCAAATACGCGTAATGGCGTGGTGTGAGTTTGATGCCCTGGGACGGCACTAAATCGACACGTGGGTCATGGATGGCGGTGAGTGGCACGTGTTCGTGGACCGCGGCGACCACCGCTTCGTATTGTTGCGGTCCCGAGATGTGCAGCACGTTGGGGTGTGCTTCGCGAATCGTTTCCGCCTGCGCCCCCAAACAGCCGGTGACGATCACGCGGCCATTGGCGTGCAACGCTTCGCCGATCGCCGCCAAGGATTCCGCTTTGGCGCTATCAATGAATCCGCAGGTATTCACGACGACGAGATCGGCGCCGTCATAGGAATTGGTCAGCGCGTAGCCGTCGAGTTTTAGCTGCGTCAAAATTCGTTCGGAATCGACCAGGGCTTTGGGGCAGCCCAAACTGACGAAACCGATTTTTCCAGGGTTATTCATGCGTTTCTCATTTGAATTAATACCCGAGCGCACAACCGTCGAGCCGACTCTCGCTCGCGCCCCAATAAGCCCCACTCGCTGGGTCGCGAAGAATTCCCTGATACCCACCGACAAAGCCGGTAAAGGGATCACGAATTGGCGCCATCACATGGCCGCGACGGATTAATTCCGCGATCGTCGCCGCGGCAAAACTTGCCTCGTAATGGGCAACGCCGAGCACGGCTTCGCGGAGCCCGTTCGGGTGTCTGCCGCCAGCATGCCGCATTCGCGGTAGATCGCCCGCGCGCTGCACGTCGGCGCCGAAGTCGATTAAATTCACGAGCACCTGGACTTGGGCTTGCGGCTGCATGTCGCCGCCCACCGCGCCGAAGCTAAGCCACGGTGCGCCATGTTTACAAACAAACCCCGGCATGATCGTATGAAACGGCCGTTTGCCCGGCGCGTAGCCATTGGGATGTACGGGATCGAGCGTGAAACCCGCGCCGCGCGATTGCAATGCAAACCCATACTCCGGCACCACGATGCCAGAACCAAAAGGATTGAACAAACTTTGAATCAACGACACCTGCATGCCTTCACGATCGGCGACCGTCAGATAGGTGGTGTCGCCGGCCGGTATTTGGACGTTTCCGGGAGTCGCGTCGGTGGTCGCGCGGCGCGGATCGATCAAACTCGCGCGTGCACGCGCGTAGTCCTTGTCCAAGAGCGCGGAAATCGGAATCGCCGCATACGCGGGATCCGCGTAGTAGCGTGCGCGATCCTCGAACACGAGTTTCTTTGCTTCAATAAATAGATGCCACCAAGTGGGATCGGTTGGCGAATAATCGGCGAGCGGAAATCCTTCGAGAAGATTTAGCATCTGTAGCACACTCAAGCCCTGACCATTGGGTGGCAAGACACTTACCTGGAACCCTCGATAATCGGTGGTCAGTGGCGTCACCCAATCGGCAGACACCTGATCGAAATCCGTTTGCGCTAAGTAGCCACCTGCCTGCTGTTGGGCGCGGAGTAACGCGCGAACCACGTCGCCGCGATAGAAACCAACGGCGCCTTGCTCACTCAGCGCTTCGAACAACCGCGCGAGCCCGGGATTTTTTACCCACTGCGCCGCCGCGGGCGGCGCACTATTGGGCATGAATGCCGCTTGGAAGGCCGCGTTGCGATCGCGCAGTTCGGGTTCGCGCAGAATTTCTTCGCTCGCGCGGCGCCACCAGCCTGCGGTAATCACGCCGAGCGCGAAACCCTCATGTGCAATGTCCCTGGCTGGTGCAAACAGGGCTCGCCACGGTAGTTTGCCGAAGCGCGCGTGTAGCGCGTGCCAGCCTTGAACGGCGCCCGGCGTCGTCAACGTCCAGGGTCCGCGGGCCGGAATGCACTCGCGATTACCGAGTCCAGCGACGAGTGCCGCATGTGACAGCCCACTGGGACTACGCCCGGTTGCATTCAGGCCGGCGAGGTCGCGCGCGACTGGATCCCAGACTAACGCAAACAAATCCCCCCCTGGTCCACACATATGCGGTTCAGTCACCGCGAGGACAGCATTGGCGGTGAGCGCGGCGTCGACGGCGGAACCGCCGGCCCGCAAGGCGGCGATCCCAGCTTGCGTCGCCAGTGGCTGACTCGTCGCGACCATACCACTGCGCGCCACCACTGGAACGCGCGCCGGCACTGCAAGCGATGACAGGTGTCGATTCATCGTCGAATCTTGAGCGGACGGTTGAGCGTCGCCGGCGGCACGCGTTGCGCGTGTGCGGCGTGAATTTCGGCCAGACGTGTTTGCGCGGTCAGTGGCATTTCCGCGCTTCGCCGCGTGGCGAACGCGATATGCATGTACACGGTCTCGCAGGTGGCCGCGACGTAATTCTCCTCGTGATTGAAAACCTCGGAGTAGGTGTGCAAAAGTTTGGGACTCCAGTCGATGAGCCAGGTCGTCACGCGTAATTTATTACCGGCGAAAAGCTCTCGGTGAAAATCGAGATTGCAGCCGGTCACGAACACTGATCCCACACCCGTTTCGGTGTAACTCCAACCCAATCCGATGTCATCGAAAAACGCATTGCTCCCGTCATCGACGGCGCGTAGATAAAAAGCGACATTCATATGGCCATTCGGATCCAGCCACTCGACCTTGACGGTTAGATGATCGACGAACGGCAACGCAATTGATTTCATCATACACACTCGGCGAATTGTCGCACTTCCCAATCGGTAACGGCACGTGCGAAGCGCTCCAATTGCCATTCGCGGCTCTGCGCAAACGCCTCCACGAAGGCTGCGCCAAACGTGGTGCGCGCAAATAGCGAGCGACGCCACGCCGCTACCGCCGCCGAAAAATCCCGGGGAAGCGACGCACTGATCAACAACTCCTCGCGCCAACCGTTACCACTGACCGGCGGGCTGGGTTCGAGCTTAAGCTCGAGTCCGCGCCGACCGGCGGCGAGCGTCGCGGCCAACGCCAGGTACGGATTAACATCCGCACCCGGAATTCGAATTTCGATGCGCGCTAGTTCACGGCGCGTGTTGACTACGCGGTAAGCCACGGTCTTGTTATCAATGCCCCAGGTATTGGTTCGTGGCGCCAGCGAGTGCGCGCCCAGCCGCTTGAAGGAGTTGATGGTCGGCAAGTGCAGAATCATCAGTTCAGGCGTAAACGTTTGCAGGCCAGCAACGAAATGGCGCAAGGTTGGCGTGAGGTGATCCGGGCTATCCTCTGAATAAAACGCCGGCGTCGTCGAGCGACGTTCGACCAAAGAGAGATTAAGGTGAGCGCCTGCCGCCTCGTGTCGATTACTGAGTTGAGCCATGAAGCACGCCAGCGCGCCATGGCGACGCGCGACCGCTTTGACCATTGCCTTGTAGAGTACTCCCGCGTCGCCACTCGCGATCGGTGGAGCAGGTGCCAGACTCGCCTCAAGCAGGCCGGTGAATTCGGCATGCAAGGTCGCGAGCGGGATCGCCATCGCGGCTGCGAAGCGTTGAATGTCGCCGAACAGATCGCACGCGACGGCTTGATCGACGAACGAATACATGCGCGTCAGTTCAGGCAATGTAACCAGTGCATGAGGTGGCTTTTGCGCCAGCGTCGTCAGTGACTCCTGCAAGAGATGACATTCGAATTCAAACGCGCTTAGCGCCTCGAATCCACACGCGGCGAGACGCACGCATTCACCGGCCAGCAACGCGCGCGGACAGTAGGCGGCGAACTCTCCTTCGAGCTGACCTAAGACGAGCGTACCAGCGCCACTCGCGGTCAAGGGATCGCGACGCAGACTCGTTGCGTCGAGCCTAAGCCAGGCATCGCGATAGCCATGTTCGGGGTTGTGAAAGGGGCCGGATTCGATGGGATGCTCGGCCGTGTCAGGCGCAAAAATGGCGCTCGTCATCGCCACGCCATCGTCGAGCGCGGCAGCGAGTTTTTCTGGATTTATTTGCTTGGTGCGCAGACGTCCATTCCAATCAACACAGCCGACTGAAACCTGCGCGGAATCGATCCCTGAATCGACGTGCGCGAGGGCATGGTCGGCACGGGGTTGACTGGTCATCGCGTCACGCGTGACGATCGAAATTCGAATTCGCTCGTGCTAAGGCAACGAAAATATCTTGCCCGGATTCAAGATCCCCTTGGGATCGAGCACCGCTTTCAGCTGCTGCATCAACGTGATTTCTGCCGGGCTACGGCTCAACGACAGGTACGCGACTTTTTCAGTGCCGATACCATGCTCCGCCGAGATCGATCCCCCGATACCCTGCAGCGGTTGATACACACACTCGTTGACGCGGTGGTGGTGAACCGGCTCGGTTGACCCGACCGCAATCGCGAAATGGATGTTGCCATCGCCGATATGGCCCAACGTAAAGCAGTGATGGGTGGGATACGCGGCGTCCAAGCGCTGCTTGACCTCGCGCACGTAGTTGTCCATGTCTTTGATCGCGAGGCTTACGTCATACAAAAAGGCCGGACCAAAACGAAAGAATTGATCAACCGAATCGCGGATCCGCCACATCGCGCGCCGTTCGTTCTCGGATTTTGCAACCGCCGCATCGACTATTAGCTCGCGCTCCAACGCTTCCGCCATCGCTTCCTCGAAGCGTTCGGCATCGTTCGCATGACCCGTGCCGAGCGCCTCGCAAATCACGAAATGCGAATGTTCGACTGGCACCGGACGCACATTGTCCGCCGGCGCCGTGGTGACCAGTTCATAGTAGTCGCGCCACATGACTTCGAATGAACTTAAGCCTCCGCCCATCGCGCGATCGATGAAGCGCAGAAAGCCCGCGACTTGCCCAAAGTCGTCGAACGCCGCAAACGCCGTTTGCTGTCCAAGCGCCATCTCACGTAAACGGATCACCACCCGCGTGACCACGCCGAGCGTGCCCTCACTGCCGATGAACAGATGCTTGAGATCGTAGCCTGCATTGTTCTTGATCATGGTGTTCAGCGACGTGATCACTGTGCCATCGGCTAACACGGCTTCCAGCCCCAGCACATTTTCGCGCGTCATGCCGAATCGGATCACGCGATTACCGCCCGCGTTGGTCGACACATTGCCGCCGATTTGACACGAGCCGCGGGCCCCGAGATCCATCGGAAACATCAAGCCATGCTTCTCGGCTTCTTGTTGCAGAATTTGCAGTGGCACGCCGGCTTGCACCGTCATCGTGCGACCCACCGGGTCGACTTCTTCGATTTTATTAAGACGCTCAAGCGAGAGCACCACATCCGCCACGGTACCGTTGCAGCCCTGGACGAGACCGGTCAATCCGCCATGCGGGACCACGGTCTGCCCGCGCGCGTTACAGAGCTTCAACACCGCGGCGACTTCTGCCGTGGTCGACGGCCGCACGATTGCTTTCGCGACCACCGACTCTTGCCGCCACACGTGAATATTGCGGGCGCTAACGTCGGCGCCGACGAGCACCCCAGTCGCACCGACGATTGCGGTTAATTCATCAATTAAATCGGCCATAGGTTTGCGTCCTGTCCTTTCACGATTTCGCCAACGCTTGGTCGAGATCCCAGAGGATATCGTCCAGGGTTTCCAGTCCCACCGAAATCCGAATCATATCCGGCGCCACACCGGCGGCGATTTGCTGCTCTTCCGATAATTGACGATGAGTGGTCGAGGCGGGATGAATCACCAGCGTCTTGGCGTCGCCGACATTCGCTAAATGACTCAAGAACTGCACGCCCTCGATAAATCGCACGCCCGCCGCCTGTCCACCTTTGATTCCGAACGACATGATCGCGCTTGCGCCGCGCGGCAGATATTTGCGGGCACGTTCGTGGTACTGGTCGCCGGGCAATCCCGGATAGCGGACCCAAGCGACGCGCGGATGTGCATGAAGAAAATTCGCCACCGCCAACGCGTTCGTGCAATGCCGTTCCATGCGCAACGGCAGCGTTTCAAGCCCTTGCAGAAACAGAAACGCGTTAAACGGACTCAACGCTGGGCCCAGCGTGCGTAGCGTTTCCACGCGCGCCTTCATCGTGAATCCAAAATCGCCGAAGGTCTCGTAAAACTTTACACCGTGGTAACCGCGCGAAGGTTCAGTCATGCCGGGGAATTTACCGTTGTCCCACGGAAACTTTCCTGATTCGACCAACACGCCACCAATCGAGGTGCCGTGACCGCCGATAAATTTCGTCGCTGAATGGACAATGATGTCAGCGCCCCATTCGATGGGTCGGCATAGAAAGGGCGTCGGAAAAGTATTGTCGACCACCAGGGGCAAATCCGCCGCATGCGCGATTTGCGCGACGACTTCGATATCGAGCACATTGATCAGCGGATTACCTAGGGTCTCGGCGTAGATCAGTTTGGTTTTAGGCGTAATGGCCGCGGCGACCGCGACGGCGTCATCAATATCGACAAACGTGGTGTCGATGCCCAGACGGCGAAAGCTAACGTCGAACTGAGAATACGTCCCGCCATACAGCGTGTTGGCCGAAACCAAGTGATCGCCCGCTTCGAGGAGTGTCAACAACGTCACCAGTTGTGCCGACATGCCCGAGGCGACCGCAACCGCGGCGCGCCCGCCTTCCAAGGCCGCGACGCGTTCTTCGAACACCGCATTCGTCGGGTTTGATAGTCGCGTATAGACGTTGCCAAAAGTCTGCAGATTAAACAGGCTCGCCGCATGCTCGGCGCTATCGAATACATACGACGTGGTCTGGTAAATCGGCGCGACGCGCGCGCCGGTCGCCGCATCCGGGATCTGGCCGGCATGCAGACACAGCGTCTCGAATCCAAATTTTCGATCGGCCATCAGGAAAAGTTAGCGCTAGTTCGCGAGGTATTTAGGGCGTTTTGATGAAATGATTTTGGTGTTGACGCCGACAAAATTGAGTCCGCCGAAAAGTCGTGCGTGCTCGATTTTGACACAGCGGTCCATCACCACCTCGAGTCCGGCGGCGCGCGCGAGCACCGCGGCTTCAATATTGATCACGCCCAATTGCATCCACAACACTTTGGCGCCCACCGCGATAGCTTCGCGCGCAAGCGCCGGAATTTCCGTGCTCGCGCGAAAGCAGTCCACCATATCGATCGGCTCCGGAACCGCCGCCAGCGAGGGATAACAGCGCTCACCCAACACGTCGGTATATGCCGGATTTACGGGGATCACGCGATATCCGTGCTCTTGCATGTATTTGGCCGCAAAATTACTCGGCCGATGCCAATTCGCCGAGAGGCCTACCACGGCGATAATTTTGGCTTCGGCCAAAATACGCCGCAAGGTCGGGATGTCAGCGTCAAAATCAGCGACGCCGGCGCACATAAGCACTCGTAATTTCGGCGACGTTGCGGGTGCCGAGTAACGCCATATCACGTACCACCTCGGTGCGTAAGATATCCAAAGCCTTGGTGACGCCCGCTTCACCGCCCGCGCCGAGTCCGAATAGATAGCTGCGGCCAACCATGCAGGCGCGCGCGCCGAGCGCCAAGGCTTTCAAGACATCGGTGCCGCGCCGAACCCCACCGTCGACGATCACTTCCGCGCGATCGCCAACTGCCGCGACTATTTCCGGTAAAACGCCGATCGGTGATGGCACATGATCGAGCTGCCGTCCGCCGTGATTCGAGACAATGATGCACTTGGCGCCGATATCGACCGCGCGTTTGGCATCGTCGGCGGTCAAGATGCCTTTAATCGCAAACGGACCATCCCATTGCGCGATCATTTTCGCGGCGTCGTCCCAGGTTACGGTTCGATCGAACTGCTCTCCGATATAAGACACTAGCGTGTTGACGTTATTCTGATCGACGGTGTTGACACGATGCGCGATATTCGCCAAGGAAAAAGGACTCGAGGTCGCAAAGCTCATCGACCACACCGGATGCAGCACAAAATCGAACCAACTGCGCAACGTGAACTTCGGTGGCACCGTCATGCCAGTACGCAAGTCGCGTTCGCGATTGCCGGTAAGCGCCAAATCAATAGTTAGACACAGCGCGTGATAGCGCGCGGCTTTGCAACGCTCGATGAATTCCGTGACCAGGCCACGATCTTTAAACACGTAAATCTGAAACCACTTCGGGCCGAGGCAGGCAGCGGCCACTTCTTCAATCGAATGCGTGCCCATCGTGGAAAGTGAATAAATCGTGCCTGCCCGCGCCGCCGCGCGTGACACTGCGCGTTCGCCTTCCCAATGGAAGAGGCGCGACATGCCGGTCGGCGCCAAGATTACCGGAAAGGTAATTTTTTGCCCCATCACGGTGGTCGAGGGATCGATGTGCGAAATATCGACAAGGTTACGTGGCAATAATTCCCAGTCCGCGAAATCCGTGGAGTTACGCTTAAGCGTAACTTCGTCCTCGGCCGCTCCATCCATGTAATGAAACATGGGCGCCGGTACGCGTCGTTCGGCGACGCGTCTGAGATCGGCAATGTTCTGACAACGCCGCAGGTGCCAAGCCGAAAGGCGTTCGTCTAAGGCGCGAATAGAAGGCCAGGCCATGAATTCGAAGGCTTCCTCGGCTGATTAGCCAATGCACGAACCATAACAGAACCGCCCGCGGCGACGCGAGCGGTAACGCCCTTATAACGCGCTGCTGGGTGTGGCAAGCACCGCGGCTGAGCCGACGACAATGGTGCGCGCGAGACCCGGCGCCCGCGGCAATACCTGCGTTGCAAAAAAATGCGCGCTCGCCATCGTGCGCATGGCGAAATCCGCATCGCCGCGCTGAGCTTGCTTGTCCTCGGCACAGAGTGTCGCCGCGCGGGCGAGCTGCCAGCCACCGGTCACGATGCCAGCGAGTGTGAGGAAATGCACCGACGCCGCGGCGACCAGCTGCGGATCTGGCGTCTGATTCGCGAGTAACCACTCAAGCGCGGTCGTCAATGCAGCCACCGCCGCGTCGAATTCGTGCGCGATCGTCGCCAGTCGCGGATCGTCGCCGCGAGGTATGCGCGCTAGGTCAGCTTTCATTTCGGCAATTAATTCATGCATCGCCGTGCCGCCATCGCGTAACGTTTTGCGCCCAACGAGATCTTGCGCTTGGATGCCGGTGGTTCCTTCATAAATGGTGGTGATCCGAGCATCACGAAAGATTTGCGCGGCCCCGGTTTCTTCAATGAAGCCCATCCCACCATGAACTTGAATGCCCAATGAGGCGAGTTCCTGACCGGTCTCGGTACACCAGCCTTTAACGATTGGCGTCAGCAGATCGCCGCGGCGGCGGAAATAGTCACGCGTCGCGGCTTCGGGATGTTCACGCCCGAGATCGAAAGCCATCGCGCACACATAAGCGAGCGCACGCATCGCGTCGACGTTCGCGCGCATGGTCATCAGCATGCGTTTGACGTCGGCGTGTTCGATGATGGACGGGGTTACCTGCCCCTGAAATCCCAATGGCTTGCCTTGCACGCGTTCGCGCGCGAAGCGCAATGCTTTTTGATAGGCCGCTTCGCCGATCGCGACGCCCTCTAGACCCACCGCGTGGCGCGCGTTGTTCATCATAGTGAACATGTATTCGAGCCCACGGTTCGGCGCGCCGATCAGGTATCCGATCGCGCCTCCTGCTTCACCATAGACCATCACCGCCGTCGGGCTGCCATGGATCCCGAGTTTGTGTTCGAGCGAAGCGCAGCGTACGTCATTGCGCGCGCCGAGCGAGCCATCCGCATTGACTAGAATCTTGGGCACGATGAACAGCGAGATGCCGCGCGTCCCGGCTGGCGCGTCGGGCAGGCGCGCGAGAACCAGATGAACAATATTTTCAGTGAGATCGTGTTCGCCATAGGTGATGAAGATTTTCTGGCCGACGATCCGGTAATGCGCGCCTTCTGGTGTTGCCCGCGTCCGCACGGTGCTTAAGTCGGAGCCGGCTTGCGGCTCGGTCAAATTCATCGTGCCCGTCCACGCGCCAGTTACCAATTTTTCCAGAAACAGCGCGCGTTGCGTTGGGCTCCCGTGATGCTCGATGGCCTCCGCCGCACCCGCCGTCAGCATCGGCCCGAGCGCAAACGATAAGTTGGCCGTATTCCACATTTCGCTGACTGCCGTGGCCAATACTTTAGGTAGATCTTGGCCACCGTCGGCGGTCGCGAAAGTCAACCCATTCCAACCACCATCGATGAATTTTTGATAGGCATCCTGCCAGCCGGGCGGCGTGGTAACTCCGTTGGCGTGATGTCGTGCACCTTCGCGATCGCCGACGCGGTTGAGCGGCGCGAGAATTTCGCTGGCAAGTTTGCCTGCCTCTTGCAGCACGGCCTCGACCAAATCGCTCGTGACTTCGGCATAGCGTGGGAAGCTGGTTAACTGCCCGATGTCGCATAAGCGCTCAATTAAAAAGCGCATTTCAGCAATCGGGGCGGTGTACTCGGACATCATCAAACTCCAACACAAGCGGAAACCCATGCGAACACGCACGGGGGTAGTAGTTCAACAATTATCGGCAAGTACCCGGGTGGGCGCCAATGCCGCGACCCGATGCGCGTTACGCGCCGGTCAGAACCGCGAGCGGTCCGAGATCAATGGGACCGCTTGCCACCACCTCATGCTGACGCGTTGGCAGACCGCGACGGAGACGGGCATAGGTTGCCAATGCCCATAACGGGAAGTATTTGCTGTAACCGTGGTAACGCAGATAGAAGACCCGCGGAAACCCGGTACCGGTGTAGAGTTCTTCATCCCACTCCCCGCGTTCGTTCTGCGTTCGGACGAGATGTTCGATTCCACGCTTGATGGTCGACGACGTAACATCGCCGACCGCCATCAGTCCAAT
>JAYUEZ010000175.1:0-2242 GCA_043738965.1 Gammaproteobacteria bacterium | reverse complement strand
GATTGCGCCCGGCGGTAACCAACTTTCGATCACACAGGTAACGGACGCCGGCGCTCCGCTGTGCTTGAGCTTCGAATTTCCAGACGGACTAGGGTTTGTCGTCGCGCGCCGTGAAGGCGTGCTCGAAATGCCGGAGACCTACTCGCTCCGGTGTCGAGTGCGTGGCGATGCGCCGCGCATCGGTCTTGAATTTAAGTTAGTCGATCGCTCAGGGTTCAATGTTTGGCGATGGCGGACGTCGGCCTTCGAAGCATCCAGCGCGTGGCGCGAGGTGGTCGTTCATGGGCGCGATATCGAATTCGCGTGGGGCGCTCAACGTAGGGATCACCCGCGCGGAATCGCGGCGCTCGAAATTGTCCTGGTGGCCGAATCAACCGGCGCCGGAACACTGTACTTAAAAGATCTCGCCGTGTGCGACGACACGTATCGACAAACCCCCGTGGTAACCGCGTCAAGTACCACACGCGATGCGCCGCCTACCGACCTGCTTGCCAAGGTCCATGGCGTGGCGTGGCTCAGTACCGGGGCTGGCGATCAGTTCATCACCATCGATTTTCAAATCTCGCGCGAACTAAGCGCGCTCGAAATCGTTTGGGTCGCCGCACATCGTCCGGCGGCATTCGTCGTGCAACTTTCCGACGACGGGACCACCTGGCGAAACGCCTACGCCGTTACCGCGCCACCTGGTTGGCGAAGTTATTGTTTTTTACCCGCTACGGTCACGCGTCATTTGCGACTCAAACTTAAGGTCGGGACCGCTGCGGCAGTCGGCATCGAATCGATCGACGTCAAACCTTGGGCGTTTGCGCGCTCGCTCGATAGCTTGTTTGGCTCGATCGCCCAGGCCGCGCCGCGTGGCGCGTTTCCAAAATACCTGCTCGGTCAACAAAGTTACTGGACAGTCACCGGTAGCAGCGCGAGTGGCCCGCAAGCACTTATCAACACCGAAGGCATGGTTGAGATTGGCCCCGGCGCGTGTTCGATCGAACCGCTGGTCCATACCGACGGCCGGCTCGTGACCTGGGCCGGGGTGCGTCTCGAACAGCGTCTGCAGGACGGATACTTGCCGATCCCCTCCGTCCTGTGGCGCGCGACGACGTTTACGTTGGCCACTACCGTCACGGTGATTTCATGTGACGCCGCTGAACCAACGCTTATTTTGCAGTATCAATTGAAAAACCTCGCGCCCACGGTGCAAGAGTTCACGTTGTTCGCAGCGCTGCGGCCGTTTCAAGTGACGCCACCGTGGCAGCGGTTTGAATCTTATGGCGGACGCGCGCGGATCGAATCACTGACGTGGGACGGTAGCTCGGTTCTCATCAATAAACTACAGCGGGTCATTCCCCTCACCGCCCCGGCGGCGTTCGGCGCCTGCGCTTTCGATCAAGGCGCACTGCTAGACTATTTGACCGCGCGCACGGTGCCCTCACGCACCGCCATCGACGATCCCTTCGGCCATGCCTCGGGCGCGCTGCAGTTTGATTTCTCGCTCGCGCCCGGGGTCACGCACAGCGTCGTGCTAACCATCCCGCTTGAATCCTGCGGTGACGTGCCGGCGCTCATCAGCACACTCACGCCCTCCGCCCCAATCCAAATCGCCAACGCAGCGAATGGATGGAGCGCGCTCCTCAATCAGTGCAAGTTTGAATTGCCGATGTCAGCGCAGGCGCTAAACACCACGCTTAAAACCGCGGCGGCGCATATTTTGATCAACCGTGAAGGACCACGACTGCAGCCCGGACCGCGCCGTTATGCCCGCGCCTATCTTCGCGATGGCGTGATCATGGGGGCGGCGCTGGCGCGATTTGGCGTGGTCGAACCGTTGCGCGATTTTCTGCGCTGGTATTCGTCGTATCAAGCCGCGGATGGCAAATTGCCAGATTGCGTCGATGCCCAGGGTGCCGAATGGTTACCGGAGTTTGATGCGTATGGGGAGTTTATTTTCGGCGTCATGGAAGTTTTTCGCCTGAGCCGTGACCTTGCGTTCCTTACCGAATGCGCGCCAGCAACGACCGCCGCGCTTAACACCCTCGAGCGCTTGCGCGCCGAGCGGCTAACACCGGCATACACGCGACCTGAGCAACGCATGTTCTACGGCTTGCTGCCTGAATCGATGAGTCACGAAGGCTATATGGCGCATCCCGTGCACGCTTACTGGGATGATTTTTGGGCCTTGCGTGGTTTCACCGATGCGGCGGACATGGCGACCGCGCTCGGCCAACACGCGGAAGCGCGTCGACGC
>JAYUEZ010000174.1:0-2243 GCA_043738965.1 Gammaproteobacteria bacterium | reverse complement strand
AGCCGGTCGTCAGCGCCGCGCCCGTCAAAGCGCGTGACATCGAAGCGTTCTTGATCGACGTCCATGGCTTGACCACCGAAGGCGCGCGTAAGCTCGGTGAAAAGCCGGTAATGATTGGGCGTACGGCAGGGACGGATACCGACTACCTCGATTATTTCGTCGTGAACAAGGCCACCATCGGGCGCCGCCACGCCGTGATCAAACACAAAGATTTCGGGTTTTGGCTGGTCGATCAAGGCAGTGTTAACGGCACCTACGTGAATAACGAACGCGTGCTGGGCGAGCGTCAGCTCAAGCACGGCGATCGCGTTAAATTCCACAAATTTGAGTTTGAGTTTTCTTATCCGGCGATGGCGGATGGCAGCCGCACCGTGGTCGGTATTTCACCTGAGCGAACCATCGTTGCCGCGCAAGACGCGACCGTGGCGGCGACCACGACCGCGCTGCAGAGTGAGGGATTGTCGTCGACAATCGCGCGCGCCGGGGCCGCGAGTGCAACGGCAACCGCAGCCTGGCTCAATAAGGATGCGCTACACGCCGTGGCGGGCACCGTCCCGCCTACCGATGAGCTCGACTTCACCGAAGCCGATGGCGATATGGACGCCTTGGAAAACGACAAGGAAGCCTTTTTCAAAGGTAGTGGACCGCACAGTGCGTATCCCGCACCCGCGGTCGCCGATGGCGACGACACCTTCGACGATGAGCGTAGTGCCGCGACCCAGGTTCTAGATCGCCCGCCGCTCGACGAGGACGACTATGCTGCGCAGCCGACGATCGCGTTGGCGCCGCGGGCGGCGGCACCAGACGATGATGCCGCCGCGTTTTTCGATGACTACACGGTAGGTCCCGCGCCGGATCTGATGAAAGGCCCACAGCCCGATTCGAACGCTGATCTCGATGTGCTCGATATCACCAAAGTTTCAGGCCTAGGCGACAATGATCCAACCTCGAACTTTATTCCGCCGACAGTGGTCTTCGATCGCCACGCGGCCGCTGCTTCCGACACGCGACCGAACCTTGGTACGGGCACTTTCGGCGCGTTGACGACGGTGGCGCGCGATAACCTCGACCGCACTGATCCTTCCGAAGCCCCAACCTTCATCCCTGAGCGGCCAGACCAGGTGATGTCTGAGCCGGCGTCGGATCGATTGACACAAAGCGCGATGTTCGAGAACAAGGAGCTGGTGGATGAGGAAGCGAGCTTGAACGCAAGCACTCGCGTCGACGATATTTTCGACGTGACTGGGAGCGCTGGCGACATTCCGAACGAGGACACCGTGGTGATGAAAAAATCACCCTTGCATGTACCCGATTCGGGCAACAAACCGCCAGGCAAGCGCAGCTAGTGCGCAGCCATTAGGAACGCAGCGCCCGCGGAGTGGAGAAGGTTTTCGAGATCCTCGAATGTTTGAGTGACGGACGCGCGCATTCCGGTGAAACTCTCGCCGCGGCCTTCAGCGTCACGCGCGCCGCGGTGTGGAATCGCGTGCGGCGCTTGCAAGATCTTGGCGTTGAAATCGAAGCGGTGTCGGGCAAAGGTTATCGGCTGGCCGTGCCGTTCGAGGCCTTGCGCAGCGACGTGATCGAATCCCACCTAAGCGTCGCCGCGCGCCGCGCGTTGCGCGTCTTGCGCATCGAGCGAGTGACGGACTCCACCAATCAACAGTTGCTCGAACGCGCGCCGCTGGCGGACATTCACGGCGAAGTGTTACTCGCCGAATTTCAAACTGCCGGGCGCGGCCGGCGTGGCGATGCGTGGCGCGCGCCGCCCGGTAGCGGCGTGTGTTTATCACTTGGCTGGCGGTTCGATTCGCCACCCAACACAATGAGCGCGTTGAGCCTCGTCATCGGACTCGCGGTCGCGCGTGCTGTGCGTGATCTGAACGTTGCGAACGTGGGCGTGAAGTGGCCGAACGATGTATTGCATGCCGGCCGCAAGCTCGCCGGAATCTTGATCGAAATGCGGGCGGAATATGCGGGCTCGAGCACGGTGGTCATTGGCGTGGGGATCAACTGCGATCTGGCGGCCGCGGTACGTGCGGGGATCCCGCAACCGGTGACCGATCTACGCACTGCGCTTGGCGCCTCCGTGTCGCGTAACGCGGTGGCCGCGGCGTTGGTCGAGCGCCTGCTCGCCGCGTTGCAGGCTTTCCAAGCCACGGGATTCGCGCCGCTGATGACCGAATGGCGCGCGTTCGATGTGCTGGATGGTCACGTGGTTGATCTCATGCTTCCCGATCGCA
>JAYUEZ010000173.1:0-15906 GCA_043738965.1 Gammaproteobacteria bacterium | reverse complement strand
AGGCGGTTGAGATTGAACGCGTCAGATTGATCACGCCACCTTTAGCCGCGCAGTAAGTATGTGCGGTTGGCATGCCGACCAACCCGGAAATGCTCGCGACGTTGACGATCGAGCCGTGCCCTTGCTTTAACATTTGGATCAAGCACACGCGGTTGATAAAGGCCGCGGCGTCGAGGTTGAAGCCGATCACTTCCTTCCATTTTTCGGGCGTGGTTTCCGCCAACGGCAGCATCGAGCCCGGACTCTTATCGCCCCAGCTCCAGCCCACACTTGCAGAATGCACGAGCACATCGATACGACCGTAGGTTTGTAACGTGGCGGCGACGATCTCATCCGCGCTTGCGGGATTTGATAAATCCTTGGCGAGCACCATGCCGCTACCACCGGCGGCGCGGACCGCGGCCAAGGCCGCATCGAGATTCGATTGCGTGCGCGACACGCCAATGACGGTAGCGCCTTCACGCGCGAAGAGTTCAAAGCAGGCGCGACCGATGCCGGTGCCGGCACCGGTGATAATCGTGACTTTGTCTTGTACGCGACCCATTCTTGCTACCTCGTTTTTCTAAAAGTCATAACCGTTCGATTAGGGTGGCGTTAGCCATGCCACCCGCCTCGCACATGGTCTGCACCCCATACCGCCCCTCGTTACTTTCCAAGGCGCGGAGCAAATTCGCCGTCAATCGACCGCCCGACGCGCCGACGGGATGACCGATGGCGATCGCGCCACCGAACACATTCAAGCGCTCGGGATCGGCCCCTAAGACTTTTTGCCAGGCCAGTGGGACCGACGCAAATGCCTCGTTAACTTCGTACGCCGAAATTTTATCGAGGCCGATGCCGGCGCGCTGCAAAAGCTTCTGGGTCGCGGGAATAATCGCGGTCAGCATCATCAGCGGGTCATCTCCCATCACCGCAAAGCCCGTTATCGCCGCGCGTGGCTTCAGCCCTAAGCGCGCGGCAACTTTTTCTTCCACGATCAACATAGCGCTCGCGCCATCCGAGATTTGGCTCGCATTGCCGGCCGTTACACTCCAGTGAATTTCCGGAAAGCGCGTCGCGAGCGCGGCGTCTTCAAACGCGCATTTCAACTTCGCGAGTTTTTCCGCCGTGGTGTTCGGTCTGATTCCCTCGTCGCGCGCCACTTGGCGGGTGGCGCCATCAGCCTGCGGCACCACAATCGCAATGATGTCGCGCGCGGATTGCGCTTGGTCGGCGGCGGCACGCGAATGCGAGCGCACGGAATACGCATCTTGTTCAACACGCGTAAGCCCATAACGCCCTGCGACGCGTTCCGCGGAGATCCCCTGGTGCACCGTCCCGGCCGGGTAGCGCGCACGAAAGCCCGGTCCTTCGCTATCCTTCCCCATGCGATTGATCCGCATCGGGACCGTGCCCATCATTTCCACGCCACCCGCGATCACCACATCGTAGGCGCCGGCGATCACGCCTTGCGCCGCGAAATCCATCGCCTGCTGCGCCGAGCCACACTTGCGATCGAGCGTGACCGCCGGCACGGATTCCGGAAAACCGGCGGCGAGAACGGCTTGGCGTCCAATGTTTCCTGCTTGCTCCGCGACTTGAATCACACAGCCCGTGATCACATCTTCGATCAGCGCCGGATCGATGCCCGTGCGTTTGACCAAGCCTTGTAAGACCTGCGCATAGAGATCGACCGGATGAATGCCGGCGAGCGCGCCGTCTTCACGGCCGCGGCCGAACGGCGAGCGGACCACCTCAATAATTACTGCACGACGCATAAGCTATTCTCGTTTAAATTTCCGTAACGACAGATTCAATCGATCCGCTTTGATTTGCACCACTGGCGAGGTTGCCACTTGCATCAAACGTCGCACTTGATCGAGTTCGGGTGACGATAGATACGGATAGGTGGTTTTAACCGGCCCCGCCGCCCACATCTTATTTAAATCCGCCTCGGGCACCAGCGCGCGCAGGATCAATTCGTCGTCGTTATCGGTGCCGTAGCGTTGGTGCAGCTCGGCTAAGCTCGGTTGCTCCGGCGGATGCGTGGCGATCTCCTTGGCGCGCGGCGCGGCCATGATCCTGTCGAGCACATTGGGATCGATAGGCGCGACGGTTTCGCCATAGTGCTTGCACGCGTACTGAATAACTTCGTCAGGGATCACCGAATAACGTTTGCCGGCGACGATGTTTAGCACAGCTAACGTGCCGACCAATTGGCTGAACGGCGTCGCCATACCCGGATAGCCGAGCTCTCGTCGCACCACCGCGGTCTCCGCCAACACGGCTTCCAGCCGCTCCGCCATGCCGTGTTGCACCAGCTGCGCCTTCATCGTGCCGACCATGCCGCCCGGAATCTGATGTTGGATCGATAACATGTCGTATTCGGCATGTTGGTTCACTAAAAATCCGGCGGCCTTACCTACTTTCTCGAAATGCGCGGCGACTGGTGGCAATAACGAGGTATCGAGCGAATGCGTGTGCCCGAGCAGTTCAATATTCCGCACCATGATTTCAGTCGACGGCACGGACGGGCCGTTCGCCATCGGCCGGCTCGCGGTGTGCAAAATGCGTACCCCCAATTCGACGGCGTCGAGATACGCTTTGGCGGACTGGCCCAACAGATTGTTGGAATGAAATTCAAGGGGCTTGCCGCGCGCGTTGGCGATGAGCGCCGGGATCAGTGTCTGCATCCGTTCTTTTTCGAGGACACCCGCGGTGTCGTATAGCAACAAGGTGTCGATATCCTTGCACGCCGACAGCTTGTCCGCTTTGTCGGCATAGTAGGCATCGGAATGCACCGGGCTCAAGGTGAACATGATCGCGCCGGCGACTTCCGAACCAAACTCCTTCGCGACTTTGGCCAGGCGGTGCATCTTGTCGATATTGAACAGCACATCGTAGATCCAAAAACTGCGGCAGCCATGCACGTTCAGCTGACGCATCCATGCATCCATCAACGCGTCCGGCGTGACGCTAAACGTCACCGACGCATTGGAGCGCATGCCGCCGCGGATTTTGGTCCGTGGCATGGCCTGGGTTAATAGATCCAGGCCTTGCCACGGATTCTCTTGGCAGTACTTGATTAGCACTTCGAACATCGATGAACCCGTGAGATCGATCACGCGAAAGCCGGTGCGATCGATCAACGACGCCACGGGTAACGCCATGCCGGCTTGCATGCGCATGCCCCACAGGCTTTGCTGACCGTCGCGCATGGTCTCGTCGAGAAATTCAATATGGGCCATCAGAACCTTACTCCTGCGAAGATTCAAAGGCTGGCAGCAAGGTCTGCTCGAGCCAGCGGGTGTTTAATCGATTGGCGGCAAAATCCGGATGCGCCGCGATAAATTTAAGCAGCGGGAGATTGGTGGTCAGGCCCTCGATCGTGAAAGCGGCCAGCGCCCTTTGCAAACGGATGACGCAATCAGCGCGCGTCGCCGCCGTGATAATGAGCTTGCCGATCATCGAATCGTAGAACGGCGGCACCAGATAGCCGTCATAACAATGGCTGTCGAGACGAATCCCGGCGCCGTGTGGCGGTACCCAGCGCGTAATCCGTCCCGGACTCGGTTGAAAATTACGCGTCGGATCTTCGGCGTTGATGCGGCACTCGATCGCATGCCCTTGCACCGGCACTTGCGCTTGCGACCAGCGCAAGGGCTCGCCACCCGCGATCCGAAACTGCAGTTGCACCAGATCATAGCCGGTGACCTGCTCGGACACCGGATGTTCGACCTGGATGCGCGCGTTAACCTCGATGAAATAAATCGCCGCGCGATCGACGTCATACAGAAATTCCACGGTGCCAGCATTGCGATACTTGAGCGACGCCACCAAGGCGACCGCTGAGTCGTGCAACAGTTTCCGCAGATTAGCCGGCATCGCCGTGCACGGCGCTTCTTCAAACACTTTTTGGTAGCGCCGCTGGATCGAACAATCGCGTTCGCCAAAATGCAGCACTTTGCCGCTGCCATCGCCGAACACCTGGACTTCGACATGGCGCGCGTTTTCGACGAAGCGCTCCATGTACATGGTGCCGTCACCAAAGGCTTCCTCGGCTTCGTTCGAGGCTTTATCGAATGACGCTTCGATATCTTCGGCACGCCGCGCGATGAACATGCCGCGACCTCCGCCGCCAGCCGAGGCCTTTAACAACACCGGAAATCCAAGGGCTGCCGCCGCCGTTTTCGCGGCCGCGGCATCCGCGATTTTTGCCGTCCCTGGCACCAACGGAACACCGGCGGCTTCGGCAATCGCCTTCGCTTGTAGTTTGTCGCCCAACGCCGCGATGGTCTCGGGTGCCGGGCCAATAAACGTAATGCCGTGTTCACCGCAGAGGCGCGCTAAGTGTTCTCGTTCGGACAGAAAGCCATAGCCGGGATGAAGCGCATCACAGCCGGTGGCTTTAGCGGTATGCACCAGCAACGAGGCATCGAGATAACTCAGACGTGACGCCGCGGGCCCGATCACCACGGTGCGATCAGCGAGCCGTGCCGCGGCACTGTCGCGATCGGCGGCGGACACCGCTTGCACCGCTTCGATCCCGAGCGCCTGCGCGGCACGCACCACACGCGCGGCAATTTCGCCGCGGTTAACGCTTAAGACGCGCGAGATTGGCATTGGCGCTAATTCGGTTCGACGATGATCAACGGCTCATCGAACTCAACCATTTGCCCGTCCTTGGCGCGGATTTCACGGACCACGCCGCGCACGCTTCCCTGCACCGGCGTGAACAGTTTCATGACTTCGATCAGACACACTTCGGTGGTGATTTCGATCTGCTGCCCCAATTCGATATAGGGCGGCGCGCTGGGCTTGGGTGCGCGATAAAAAGTGCCGAGGTTGGGCGCGCGGATCGCGACCATGCCTTCCGGAATGGCCGCTACATGTCCAGTCGTCGCGACACTCGCCGGCGACGCAACTTGGGTCGGCGTGGCGGCTGAACCCGCGACCGTGAGTGCGGCCACGGCGGTTGCCGGTGTTTGACGCGGACCAGTTGCATTTGGATCGTTGGAGAGGAACAGTTCAAGACCCGCGGTCTCAAGATGCATTTCATCCCAGCCCGACTGCTTAAAGAGTTCGATGAGGCTCTCGATGTCCTCGGCGCTTACTTTGGGGGTGTCTGCATTCGCCATACTGGTTTCCGTAGCACAAATTGTTTGATTGAAAAATGAACCGTCGATGAAGGGTCGATTTCATCCGTCACGCGCCGCCGCGATGGCGGCCAGCATCACTGGTAAGCGATGCCGTGCGACGATGGTGGTCACGCCAGCTTGCAGCGCCGCTCTCACGCCCTCATCGCTGGTAATCGCACCGCCCTTCGCAATTTTGCGGCCAGCGAGCAAGGTCGCCAACTGCGTCGCGTCTTCACCGCCTTTAACGGCATCGAGATCGTAGACTTCGGCCACCGGCGCGGTCTCGTCGAGGACCGTGATCGGACACACGCGCGCGGCCCAACTCAAGAGTTCGCAGAGCGCGGGATCATCGCGCTCGTTGGGCGCCAGCACCGGCAGACTACCGGCATACACCTGGCCGCTCGCGCCATCGACGGTGACCATCGTCCCCGTAAGCGCCGCTAGATTACCGACGCCGCAACCCACCACGCAGGGTACGCCAAGCGCACGACTCACGACCGCCGCGTGCGAGGTCGCGCCCCCTTGTTCGGTAATCACCGCGCGCGCCAGGATCATGCCGTGCACATCATCAGGACTCGTCGTCTCACGCGCCAACACCACCGCTTCACCGGCCTGCGCGCGACGCTCGGCTTCATCCGTGTTCATGATCACCACGCCAACCCCGACGCCGTGGCAGGCCGCTTCGCCCTGCGCGACCGTGGTGGCGTGCACCGTCGCATCAGCCGCCAGGCGCGGGCTTAAGAGCACGCGCACTTGTTCAGCGCTGAGCCGCGACAGGGCGGTGGCCTGATCAATACGGCCTTCGTGCACCATGTCGCAAGCAAAGCGCACGGCCGCCGCGGGTGCGCGTTTGGCCGCGCGCGTTTGTAAGAGATAGAGCCGACCGTGTTGGATCGTAAATTCAATATCCTGCACGTCGCGGTTTTCGCGTTCCAAGGTCGCGGCAGCCGCCAAGAGTTCGGTATAAATCTCCGGCATCGCAGTCACCAACGCGGCCAACGGTTGCGGCGTAAACCGGCCGGACACCACGTCTTCGCCCTGCGCACGCGCCAGGTATTCGCCATAGGGCGCGGGATCGCCCGTCAATGGATTTCGGCTGAACAGCACGCCGGTGCCGGATCGATCGTCGAGATTGCCAAATACCATGGCCTGCACCGTCACCGCGGTGCCCAAATCATGCGCTATACCGTGATGCTCGCGGTAGCGCCGCGCGCGGCGCGAATTCCACGATTCAAACACGGCGTGAATGGCGCCCAACAACTGCACATACGGATCCTCGGGTACGCGCTGATCGGTGCTTTCGAAAATCGCGCGTTGCCAATCTTCAATCGCGGCCGTCGCAGCTAATTCGGGCAGCGTCGCGCGCAACACGATTCGTGCGTACAGATCGAGAAAGCGCCGGTGGGTGTCGCGCGCGAATTCGGGATCGGCGGCTTCCGTCGCCAACGCCGCTTCAGTTGCCGCGTTGATTCCGAGATTGAGTACGGTATCCATCATGCCGGGCATTGAGATCATCGCGCCCGAGCGCACCGAGACCAGCAGGGGTTTGGCAGCGCCGCCGAATTGGCGCGCGGCTTGCGCTTCGAGCCATGCCATGCCTACGCGAATTTCGGCGTCGAGCGTCGCGGGGATTACGCCATCGCGTAAGTAGGCATTGCACGCTTTGACGGTGATAACAAAGGCCGGCGGCACCGGAAGATCGAGCGCCCGAAGGCGCGCGATCGACCACGCCTTGCCGCCGATCAAGGATTTTTCGGGCAGGCTCGCGCCGTTAAGGGCGAGGGTCCACTCGCCTAATTCAATTGCCATGAGTCGTTAAGTAAAACGAAAACGCTCCCGCCCTACTCCTCGCGTTGACGGCCCAAAATGCGCAGTAAATCCTCGTGCATTTCAAACCATACGGTGTGGAAACTGTCGATTTTCGCATCGCTTACCCATTGCACTTGACCCGCTTCGGCGCGGTCCAGCGCGTGATCAAGTTTTTTTCGATAAAGATCGAGTCGCGGCACACCGCGACAGAGCTGCGCCAGCACCGGCGTGAACCGCTCGTGCAAGTTGCCGAGGCGGTCTAGCACCCGGGCATCATAATCTTTGTTGGAATGATCGTTGCGAACTTTTTGGCCCCCCACGTCGAGGGTCTGCCAATCGGTTATCAGTTGTTTCAGTTCGGTGTTGATGCGTTCGAATTTGTCATACGCCGCGACCAACGCATCATCTTGGCGCTCGCGATCAAACATCGTGGAATACAGGCTCTCGATAATCAGGCGTCCCGCTGGCGATAGCAGATACGCCCCTTGCGCTTCGCTCGCACGTCCAGTGGTCACCGCTTGTCGCAGCAATTCGGCAACCCGCGTTTCGCTTAAGCCCACGGTGGCCGCGACGGCGGCTGGTCCCGCATGTTTTTTGATCGCTAGCCCATGTAGGGCCAGATGCATTTCATTCATCGCTCAATCTCCGCAGGGAGCACTGGGTTCTCGGATTAACGTGGCTAACAGCACTGCGCATACCCATTTCGAACGACGCTTCACTCTTCCTTACGCGCGACAATGCGATCGCGAATTTCGCGCCGCAGTATTTTATTCGCCGCGCTCTTCGGCAATTCGGGCCAGATCTCGATGGCCTTGGGTCGCTTGTAATTGGCAAGCCGCGAGCGCGCATGCGCCAGAATGCGTTCAGGATCGAGATCGGCGCGACCTGCCACCACCGCATGCACGCGGTCGCCCCATTTTTCGTCCGCGATACCAATCACTGCCGCTTCGACCACCCCTTCGACTTCGAGCAGCACATCCTCGACTTCGCGCGGATAGACGTTGTAACCGCCGGAGATCAACATGTCGTTTTTGCGATCGAGAATATAGAAATAACCGGCGTCATCCATGCGACCGATATCGCCGGTGTGTAACCAACCATTGCGGAAGGCCTGTTCGGTGGCTTCGGGTCGATTCCAGTAATACGCCATCGTTTGCGGACCGCGGCAACAAATTTCGCCGATTTCACCGGGCTTTAACGGCTGGTCTTGATCATCCAACACCGCCACATCGACAAACGTAAACGGCCGGCCGCATGATCCAATGCGCGATTGTTCATGCGGTTTCAAGCAGGTGATCACCATCGGACTTTCGGCCTGTCCATAGGTTTGCGCGAACACGGGGCCAAACCGTGCCTGCGCGCGCTCGAGCACCGCCGGCGCAATGGGCGAAGCGCCGTAGCTGATGGTGTTGAACGCGAGCTTGGCCGTCGCCAGCGCGGGTTCTTCCAAAATCATCGCGAGCATCGTCGGCACCAAGAAGGTCATGCTCGCCTGGGTCGCTTCGGCCAGCTGGATAAATTCCGCTGGATCAAATTTCGGCATGATGAGCGAGGTGGCGCCACGCGCCAGCGCCGGCAGGAAAAACGCGCCCGAAGCGTGCGCGATTGGCGCCGCGTGCAGAAACGTATCACCCGCGCGAATGTCGGGAATCAAATCGAGCAAAAAGGCCGCCAGCTCCGCCAGCTCGCCGCGCGTGGTTAACGTCACTGCCTTCGCTTTGCCCGTGGTGCCACCGGTATAGCCCAAGCGATACGGCGCATCGAGCGCGCGATCACTCGCACACGACGCGGCGCTGCCGCTCGCGATCATGGTCCGTAGTTGATCCGGGTCGATTAACATTTCGGCGTCGATGCCTACGACACCGGCATGGATCACCGCGCGACAACCGGAATCGGTGATCTTGTATTGATGATTGTCGACGGTCTCGCGCGTGTTGAGCCCAACGCGCACCAGCCCAGCCTTGGCCACCGCGTAGTAGGCGATCAGGCATTCAATACTGTTCGAAAGCAGCACGCCGACGCGTTCACCGGGCTGCAAGCCGTGGGCGAGCAAGGCGTTACCTAGGCGATCAGTCGCGGCATCGAAGTCCTTAAAGCTTATCTGCCGCGCGCCTTCGATCAGGCACGCGGCATCGCCAAAGTATTGCGCGGCGCGACGGATGAGTTGTCCGATTTGCATGAGTTCACGTATCCAGTGCTAAGGGTGCACGGCGCGGGGATCAGTCGCGGAGTGTTTCGATATCCGTGCGTTTCAATCCGGCGCCGCGATCTTTCAGCCGCCGCGAGGTGGCTTGCTCGATTCGATAGATCTCGTCGGCGAGCGGCGTGTTGTGATGGTATTTAAGCCAGCTTTCGCATTTATAGCGATATTTTTCGCCACACAGGGAGGGTGTGAAGGCTTTAACTCGCCGGTTGTATTCGGCGAGCGACAAGACCCCCTGCGTCGTGCGATAGCGGTCTTGTTTCGGCTCCAGATAAGTAATGCCAGGCTTGAGCTCGCCGCAGGTTCGCGTGTAATCGGCATCGTCCAAAATCGAGTACGGGATCAGCGAATACGTATTCGCGGGGATGTTCGCGTGCTGCGCCAATTGATAGTCGTGTCCGCGCTGCGCGGGATGGGATAGCGGTCCCAGGATCTCGTATAACGACATGTTGCCATATTCGTCATTGAGCAACGGACGAAAACGCTCGGCGCGCTCATCGATGAGCATCCAATCCGCGCTGTCATAGCAGCCGGCGACGTGCGCGATGTCCTTGCAGATACTGAAGTAGACGATGGCGCCGGCATCGATCATCTGATCGCGCGTCCAGCCCGCGATCCGTTTCCACAAGCGGCCGGTCGCGTCCTTGGCTTTCTGGGTCAACCCTTCAAAAGTTCGCGTCAATTCCTCGCGGCTCGCCATACCCACGGGCAAGTAAGTGTCAGATAGACAATCCGAGGTATACAGACCGACGCCGACCATGTGGTGCGATTTGAATTCGGGCTGCGACTCAAACGAGCCCCAGTCGTCGATGATATTGAAGTGACAGCCCTTGACCGCCATCGGCACGGTCAAGTTGTTGTAGGGCATGTCGGCCGCGACACCATCGAGCCACGGATAGTCGCCTTCGGCGAGATCCATGAAATCGCGCACGATCATTTCGCGCTCGTCATCGAGTTTATAGGGCCCTTGGTTATGCAAGGCGATTCGACTCTCGCAGGACACCAGGAATCCATATTGCGAAGTCGCCGCCATGAAGGCCTGCGCCGCGGTGTGCAGCGGATCGCCTTCGGCGCAGTCATACATATCCGCGTGGAAGATTTGCAAGCGACGCTCGGGCAGAATTTGCGCCCGATGCCCGAATTCCCGATTGGTCATATGCGCATCATTGCGGTGCCAGGCCAGTTGAAAACGCTTCCAGAAATCGAGCACGTAGATGATGTCGTCAACCGCGTCTTGCGGCCGGACAAGCCCCATCGAGATCAAGTATTGACGTCCGAGCAGATAAAAATTCGGCAACCCCCAACCCATGGCGGGATTCTGACATTTGATGCCGCGGCTGCGCACGCGATCGCCGATTTCCTCGGCTCGCATGTGCGTTTCGATCTTGCGCAGCAAGGTCGGATAGCGATAAAACGCCATGAAGTACGACAAGATCATGTACGGTGACACGGGAAAAAGTTTTGACTCTTGCACCGTCCGCGTCAGACACAGCCAATACGTCTCGTCGGTATTCTGCTGAATGAGATTATTGGTTTCGAGCAATTGGGCGTAGGTAAGGTTCATGCTTATTTACTCACCCGCCACACGCGACCCGTCATCTCCACGCCTTTTTGATAGGCCTCGGCGGTTTTGGCCACGGCTGTCGTTTCCATCCGCACGGTATCGCCTTCTTTGATTCCCGATATTTTCGCGTTCATCAAACATGGGATCCCGTATTCGCGCGTCAATATCCCCAAGTGAGACCGCACCGTGCCGCCAGCACAGAGGACACCAGTGAACTGTTCGAGAATCGGCGCGGTTAACGTGCCGCCTGAATCGTCGATCACGGCGATAGTGCCTGGCGGCACACCGCTATTGAGATACGCCAACACGGTTGCGCTCGATCGCACATAACGCGCGGTGCCGATCAAATCCGTTGCGTACTTGACCACGTTGTCGCCAACGCCACGCAATTCGAGTCCTTGCGCGTCCGGCGCGGCGGTGATCGCTTCGGGATGTTCAAAACTGAAATTGCTTAAATCCGCTCCCGTGGCCTGACCCGGGAGATAGGCTTCGGGGCGCTCTTCTTGTGAGACCACCGCGGACCACACATAGCGGTGTCCATAGTCGAGCAAGCGTGCATCGATCGCCGCGAACTCGGCTTGCGTCATGACTTGCTCGGCCGCGCCGAATACAAACTCGGACCAAGATTGTCCGGACTTAGCGAATTGTCGGCGCACCAGATCTCTCACCGCGGTATGAAAGGCTTCCACCACGGGCGTTGAGTTCTGCTCACCGTACTTGTCGGTGTCACCATAGAGTTTTGCCATGCGTTGCTCTCGTTTAGCCGCGGCGGGCGTGGGGCGTCGGCAGAATGTCCGAAGTCGGCACCCCAATGCAACCATGGTGATCGTACAATGCGGCCATGTTGCAATTGCACGATGCGCTGGCGCTCGCCGCGGGTTCGTTGCGCGCCCAGGGCAAGCGCTCGTTGCTGATTAGCTTGGCGACGACGATTGGCGTCGCCGCCGTGATGCTGCTGACTGCGTTGGGCGAAGGCGCACGCCAGTATGTGGTCGGTGAATTCAGCGCGCTCGGGACCAACCTGCTAGTCGTCTTGCCCGGCCGCAATGAAACCGTCGGCGGCCCACCGCCGGTAATGGGTGAAACGCCGCGCGAATTAAGGTTAAGCGACGCCACCGCGCTATTGCGCTTACCCGACGTGCAGCGCGTGGTGCCGATTATGGTCGGCAGCGCCAATGTGTCGGTGACGAGCGGCAAGGAACGCGAGGCCACGATCTTGGGCGTGTCGGCGGCGATGCTCGAGGTGCGGCATTTGGTGGTGGCGACCGGCCGCTTCCTAACGACCACGGACACTGCACGGGTCGATGCGAGTTGCGTGCTCGGTCCCACCCTCGCTCACGAACTCTATGCCAATCAAGCGGCCCTCGGCACCTGGCTTAGGATCGGGGATCGGCGCTGTCGGGTGGTCGGCATCCTGGACAACACCGGAGTGTCGCTCGGCAATGATTTCAATGATATCGCACTGCTCCCGGTCGCCGCCGCACAAGCCCTGCTCAATACCCAAGGCCTATTTCGCATCCTCGTTGAAACCCACGACTCGCACGGCATCGAACGCGCCGCGAACGCCGTCCGTCGCGTGATCAAAGCACGCCACGAAGGCGAGGATGATGTCACCATCATCACGCAGGACAGTGTGGTCGCGACCTTCGATCGCATTCTGCGCACGATCACACTCGCGGTCGCCGCCGTGTCGGGCATTAGCTTGCTGGTCGCCGGCATCCTGATCATGAATGTGATGTTGGTCGCGATCGCGCAGCGTCGGTCCGAGATTGGACTGCTCAAAGCCTTGGGCGCGACCGCCCGCGATATCCGTACGTTGTTTTTACTCGAAGCTCTGCTGCTGACGGTCGCCGGTGCGGCGTTGGGTACCTTGCTTGGCATGACCGGCGCGCTGGTACTACGCTTGGTCTACCCTAGTTTTCCGGCGGCAGTGCCGTGGTGGGGTGCGCTTGGCGCGCTCACTATTTCGCTCGGCTGCGGGATTATTTTCGGCGTCGGCCCGGCGCGCCGTGCCAGTCAGCTTGATCCCGTACAAGCGCTGTCCGCGCGCGGACCCTAACGATGCGCGTGCCGGACTTGATTAAGTTTTCAATCGGCGCGGTGCGCGCGCATCGCCAACGATCATTGTTGACGATTTTGGGCATTGCCGTTGGTATCGCGACGGTGGTCTTATTGACGGCTTTGGGTGAAGGCCTGCGTCAATTTGTGATGGGCGAGTTCACCCAATTCGGCACCAATCTGATCGCGATTCAGCCCGGCAAAGCGAGCACATTTGGCGGCTCGGTCGGCCAAATCTCGACCAATCGCCCGTTGTCGATCGACGATGCCCGCGCCTTGAGTCGATTGAGTTTGCTCGACGGGATCGTCCCCGTCATTCAGGGCAACGCCCAAGTAAAATTCGGCGATCGCAAGCGACGCACAATGATTTTTGGCGTCTCGGCGGCGATGCCCCGCACGTTCCGGATGACGCTCGCCAGTGGCCGCTTTCTGCCGAATCAGGATTACGAAAACGCGCAAGCCTTCGCGGTGCTGGGCGCCAAGCTTTACACCGAGTTGTTCGGCCGCGCCAATCCGTTGGGCGCGCGGATCCGGGTTGGCGAAGATAGCTTTCGCGTGGTGGGCGTCATGCAGTCCAAGGGTCAATTCCTAGGTTTCGATTTAGACGACACGCTCTACGTGCCGGTGAGCAAGGCGGCAGCGCTCTTCAATCGCAACGGCGTTCATGAAATCGATGTGCTGTATCGTCTGGGCTTGAGTTCCGCTTATGTGTCGGCGGATATCAAACGGCTATTGATCGCGCGGCATGGGCAGGAAGATTTTTCATTGACGGCGCAAGACAAAATGCTCGAAGTCATGGGTTCAATTTTGACGGTACTGACGGCCGGCGTCGCCGCCTTGGGCGGAATATCGCTCGTGGTCGGCGCAGTGGGAATCGCGACGATCATGACCATTGCGCTGACCGAGCGCGTTAGCGAAGTGGGGTTGCTACGCGCCTTGGGCGCCACCCGCGGCGACATTTTGCGCTGCTTCCTGCTCGAAGCGGCCACGCTCGGCGCGATCGGGGGTGGCGTTGGGGTGGCCTTGGCCATTGGCGTGGTAGCACTGCTACGCGCGGTGGCGCCAACTATCCCAGTTCAAGTGGACTGGCCGTATGCCACGGCGGCGTTGTTGTTTGCCAGTGTGATCGGCATCATCGCTGGTCTCGCGCCCGCGGTGCGCGCGGCACGACTTGACCCGATCGAGGCGCTGCGCGCCGAGTAACCCGGATCAGCCATGGACTACCTCCCGTTATTCGTTCGACTGCATGAGGTGCCCGTGCTGGTGGTTGGCGGCGGTGAGGTCGCGGCGCGCAAAATCACTTTACTGCGTGCGGCCGGCGCCCGTATCACGCTCGTCGCTCCCGACGTTTGTACTGAACTGGCGAGCGCGATCGGCGCGGGCGACCTGATCTGGAAAGCAACGCGTTTTATCGCCGATGACGTGCATGGTCACCGCCTGGTGATTGCCGCGACCGACGATCCCACCACCAATGCCGCGGTCGCGGCGGCCTCCCAAGCGGCGCAAATTTTCGTCAATGTGGTCGACGATGCAGTGCTCTCGAATTGCGTCATGCCCGCGATCATTGATCGCTCGCCGGTGATGGTCGCCATCTCCACCGGCGGCACATCGCCGGTGCTCGCGACCGAACTTCGCGCGCAATTCGAAACGCTTTTATCGCCGCGTTTAGGTGCGCTAGCACGCTTCGCTCTCAAACATCGCCAGGCAGCAAAAGCTCGCTTCCCGGATCTCGGGGCGCGGCGTAAGTTTTGGTTGACTATTTTGCGCGGCGAGATCGCGGAATTCGTGCTTGCCGGCGATGACTTGGTGGCTGAAACAAGTTTCGTACGCGCCCTAGCCGAGGAGCCACGTCTGATTCCGCAGGCGCGAGTAATTCTGATCGCACTTGCGAAATCCGATCCCGATCTACTGACGCTGGGCGCGCTGCGTGCGCTGTATACCGCCGACGCGGTGTATTACGACACGGGCCTCGAGCAGGTGGCGGCCGTCGCGCGCCGCGATGCACCACGACACCCGCTGACCGCTGCGTCGACCGCCTTCGATTTTTTACAATCGCGATTAAGGGTACTGACCCCCCAGGAACTGCCGGGACAGGTCGTGGCGTATCTGGCCCACCATCACGGGGCCTGGTTGGATCTGCTCGGCGGCGAACTCCGCGCCCGCGGTGTCTTGACCTAGATCGATAACTGACCCTACTGTCTCTTTAACCCCAACCCAGAGGCCGCACCCATGACTGCGCCCGCCACGACTGCCTCGGACAACCCACCGCTTCGCCGTGAAATTGAGCACGGGATCGCGACACTCACGCTGAACCGACCGGAGCGCTTCAACACGCTGACCGCCGAAACGATCCAAGCCTTGTTGCAGGGCTTCGCGGAACTCGCCGACGATCCAAGCGTCCGCGTGGTGGTACTCGCGAGCACCGGACGAGCGTTTTGTACGGGTCATGATCTGAAAGAAATGCGCGCGAATCGCAACCGCGAGTTCCTCGACAAATTGCTCGGCGATTGTTCGCGCATGATGCAAGCAGTGATTGCCCTGCCCCAACCCGTTATCGCCAAGGTACAGGGGATCGCGACAGCGGCCGGTTGCCAGCTAGTCGCGAGTTGCGATCTGGCGCTCGCGGCGCGCAGCGCGCGCTTTGCCACTTCGGGGATCAATTACGGATTATTTTGCGCCACGCCAGCGGTGGCGCTGTCGCGCACCGTGGCGCGCAAACATGCCTTGGAAATGCTCTTTACTGGTGATTTCGTTGACGCCGACACCGCGGCCGGTATCGGCCTGATTAATCATGCGGTCGACGATGCCAAGCTCGACACGCAAGTGAGCGTCTTGGCCACCAAGCTCGCGCGCAAATCGCGTTACGCGATGAAGCTTGGTAAGGCATCGTTTTATGCGCAGGCCAATCAGCCGCTCGATGGCGCCTATCGTTGTGCCGCCGCCGACCTCGTGCAAAATCTGCTCGCCGACGATGGATTAGAAGGCTTGAATGCTTTTTTCGACAAACGCGAGCCGCGCTTTAGTTAAGGACACGCATGTCAGCTGTGAATCAATACGAACAAGAGTTGGCGCAATGCGCGGCGAACTATACGCCACTGTCGCCGCTGTCCTTCATCGAACGCGCGGCGTCGGTTTATCCCGATCGAATCGCCGTC
>JAYUEZ010000172.1:0-5957 GCA_043738965.1 Gammaproteobacteria bacterium | reverse complement strand
TATTACCCGATCAGGCGGGAACGCTCAAGGCCATTCCCGTCGCGCGGCCAAGCGCACGCGGCAATGCGTATCTGGCCTTGCGTGTGGTCGCGGATTTGAACGCGGACGCACAGCCCGATTTCACCTGTTACTGCGACGAGCGCGAGTTCAGCTCGCAAACTCACGGGGCCGCGCTGTTTACGGCGCTTGCCGTGCATATTCTCGCCGGTCGGCAAAATCGTGAGCGCTACCCGGTGTACATCACCGAGCTCGAAATTTCAGAGCGCTTTCGGGCGCTGCGAGGGCCGGACGCTTGTCGCACGGCGAAATTGCTTGAATTAAAAAAGCGCATCGAATATCAGCTGACCAAGGCGCTGCGGCGCGATCTTTAAATCGCCGGGGGAGCGAGCGAGGTTTGCTCCCTCACCCTAGCCGTCTCTCGTGAGGGGAGCGGGAATAAAGCGCTCTTTTAAAGGAGATATCTCTCCTCACCTCCCCAACATTGTCCGCTACAATACCGCCCGCATTTCATCAACGCGTAGCCCGCCATGACCAGTCCCGAACAATTTTTCACGCGAGCCGAAGCGCTACTTGGTCGGGTCGAACGATTGCTTCCGCTGCACGATCGGCCGCAGGTCGAGGACGGCGTCGCGTGGCGCTGGCGTAAGCGTAACGGCCATGGTCGTCTGGCGGCGATTCATCGGTTTAATCCAATTCAGCTCGCTGATTTGCAACATCTGGAAATTCAGAAAGACGAACTGGAACGTAACACCCGCCAATTCCTCGCCGGCTTGCCGGCGAACAATGCGCTGTTGTGGGGGCCGCGCGGCACGGGTAAGTCGTCGTTAATCAAAGCGCTGTTTAACGCCTATGTCGAGCGCGGGCTGCGTCTGATTGAAGTCGATCGCCTCGACTTGATTGACCTACCCGAGATTGTCGATGCCGTGGCCGACCGACCCGGTCGCTACGTGGTGTTCTGCGATGATTTATCCTTTGACGAACATGATTCGACCTATCGCGCGCTGAAAACCGTGCTCGATGGCTCAGTCCTTGCGACGCCGGACAATCTGGTGATTTATGCCACGTCGAACCGGCGGCACTTATTGCCGGAACGGCAACGCGACAATCTCGATGCGCGTGCGGTCGATGGCGAAATTCATCAAAGTGAAGCAGTGGAAGAAAAAATTTCTCTGTCGGAACGCTTTGGATTGTGGCTGTCGTTTCATCCGTTCACTCAGCAACGCTATCTCGATATCGTGCACCATTGGCTGATGGCGCTCGGTGTACCACCGACCGAACATGACTCCGCGCAACGCGCGGCCTTGCAGTGGGCGCTGTTGCACGGTTCGCGGAGTGGTCGCGCGGCGTATCAATTCGCCAAGGACTGGGCCGGGCGCCGCGCGTTGCACGCGAGTGAAGGCAAATGACGCAGCCGACGCGCGCCGAAGTCCTCAAAGTCAAAGCCGAGGCCGATTGCCTCTATACCGCGGCCGAGATCGACGCCGCGCTCGCACGAATGGCGAGCGCGATCACGTCGCGCCTTGCACAGGTCGCACCGCTGGTGCTGGTGGCGATGACCGGCGGCCTCGTGCCATCAGCGTTGCTCCTCCGCCTGCTCGATTTTCCCCTGCAAGTCGATTACTTCCACGCCACTCGTTACGGCGCCGCGACCTCCGGCGGACAATTGCAATGGATCAGGCGGCCACCCGCGAATGTGGCGGGGCGCACGGTGTTGATCGTTGATGACTTGCTTGATCACGGCCTCACGTTACAGGCCGCTGTCGAAGAATGCCGCCTCTTGCACGCCGCTGAAGTATTAACCGCGGTGTTGGTGATCAAAGAAATCGTCGACCGCCCAGGCCTTAAGACCACCGACTTCCACGCGCTAACGACGCCGGATCGCTATCTGTTTGGCTACGGCATGGATTACAAATCGTTCTGGCGTAATGGATCGGGTCTGTATGCGGTGAACGGTGTATGAGTCGAGTCGCGATTATCGGTGGCAGTGGCCTCGATAAGCTAACGGCCTTGGTGGTGGATCGCGCGCACACCATCACGACGATTTACGGCACGCCGTCCGGGCCGCTACTCGAAGGCACACTCGATGGTGCACCCATCCTGTTCCTGCCGCGCCACGGCGCCACGCATGGCATTCCTCCTCATCGCATCAACTACCGCGCGAACATCGCCGCCTTACGTGATTTTGGCGTGGAGGAGATTTTCGCGGTCACCGCGGTGGGCGGCATTGGCTCGGAGACTGGGCCAGGCCGCATTGTGATTCCGGATCAACTTATCGACTATACCTATGGTCGCGAACACACGTTTTACGATGGCATTGATGCCACCCTCGACCACGTGGAATTCGGCGAGCCCTATTGTGCGACGACCCGCACGCGGCTCATCCACGCCGCCGCGCGCGTTGGCATCGAGGTGGTGCCGCACGGCGTGTATGGCGCGACCCAAGGCCCGCGGCTGGAATCCGCCGCCGAGATCGCGCGCCTTCAGCGCGACGGCTGCACGCTGGTGGGCATGACCGGTATGCCGGAAGCAGGTTTAGCGCGCGAGGCGGGCCTTCACTATGCTAATTGCGCGTTGAGTGTGAATTGGGCTGCAGGTATTGGTGCGACTCCCATCTCACTCGCGGAAATCGGCCAGCACCTAGCGACGGGAATGGCCAGCGTGGTGCGGTTATTAAGTGCGGCGGTGCGGGCTCAATAATATTTTTACCCCTCACTGTAATTTTTTATTGCACCTGTGCAGCCGGCGAAGGATCCGTCGGCATCGCTGGCGCATGATTTAGTGCATCCACCTGCACCAACACGCCGAGCAACGGATGATCGAAGTAATTCAATTCGCCGAGCACCACGTTGCGGGTTTGCGCGACGCGCACGGGCGTTGCTCCTTGATGCGCGACGAACAGCGTCTCCACCCGCCGATCCTTATCGCTAACCCGCAAGCGAATTTGGCCTTCGACCCAGTTTTCTAACGCCGCGACTTCCACTTTAGCGATATCGGTCGATTCGCCAATAAAAACTGCGCGACTGTCATCCGCCGTTTGGCGCCATGCAACATGCGCAAGGGGCTGATGCGTCGTGCCATGCGCCAGCGCTTCATAAGCGCCAGTGAGCTGCAGCGCGCCAGGGTCAAGCGAGGTATAGGCGGAGATCGTGGCATCGCGCGGCGTGGCTTCAGCACTCGGCGCTAAATGCTGAGCGCGACTGAAATCGGGAACCTCCGCCGCCTTGGCCCAACTCTCGTCAGCCGCGTTGCGGTAACGAAAAACAATCACTTCGACTTGATACCAGTCGGTCGCACAACTCGCCGCGCTCCACACTAGCAGTGCACAGGCGCCAAGGCGACGTAGCACGTGCCTCATGCGAGGTCTCGAAGCAGCTTTTCGATTTCGCTGAAGCGCGCGGCGGGCTCCGCGAGATCCTTGCGCAGACGCAGACGCTCCTGACCATCGAGTCGGTACGTGGGGTTGCCTTGGATCAACTTAATCACCTTCATCGGATCGATGTCTGGTTGTGCTTGGAACTCAATCACGCCGCCGGCGCGTCCGATATCAATACGCTTGATGCCGAGTCGATTCGCTGCGAGTTTGAGCGCAGTGACGCGAAACAGATTGTGCACCTGTGGTCCGATCTCGCCGAAACGATCGATGATTTCCTCTTTCAGCCGCTCCAAATCGGAGCCATCCACCGCGCTCGCAATGCGCTTGTACAAGATTAATCGCGCATGCACATCCGGCAGGTAATCTTCGGGCAACAGCGCTGGGATATGCAACTCGACCTCGGTCGCCCGCGGGCCGGGATCATCGATATTCGGTTGGCGGCCGGCCTTTAACGCCGCCACCGCGCGATTCAACAAATCGCTGTAGAGTCCAAATCCAATCTCTTGAATGTGTCCGCTCTGGCCTTCGCCGAGAATTTCACCCGCGCCACGAATTTCCATATCGTGCGTCGCCAAGGTAAACCCGACCCCGAGATCTTCCAGCGCTTCGACGGCGTCCAAACGCTTTACGGCGTCGGCGGTGATAGCCTTGCGCGGCGGCGAAATCAAATACGCATAAGCCCGGTGGTGGGAACGGCCGACCCGGCCGCGCAACTGATACAGCTGCGCCAACCCGAATTTATCGGCACGGTTGATGATCATCGTGTTCGCGTTCGGGATGTCGATACCCGTTTCGATGATGGTGGTGCACACCAGCACATTGCACCGCCGGTGATAGAAGTCCAGCATCACCTGCTCAAGATCGCGTTCGCGCATCTGGCCATGGGCGTGCTGCACGCGCGCCTCCGGCACCAAGGCGTGTAATTGTTCGACCAGGCGGACGATGGTCTCGACATCGTTGTGCACGAAATAGACCTGTCCGCCGCGACTCAGCTCGCGCAGAATCGCTTCGCGGATCAATTCATCCGACCATTCGTAGACAAAGGTCTTCACCGCGAGCCGCTTCAGCGGCGCGGTCGCGATCACGGACAATTCACGCGTGCCGGCAAGCGCTAAATTCAACGTGCGCGGGATCGGCGTCGCGGTCAAGGTCAGAATATCTACTTCGGTGCGCAGCGCTTTCAGCTGTTCTTTCTGCCGCACGCCGAAGCGATGTTCCTCGTCGATGATCACGAGCCCAAGATGCTTGAACTTAACATCGCGACTCAACAATTTATGCGTGCCGATCACAATGTCCACCGAACCGTCGGCGAGACCTGCGAGCGCCGCTCGTGTGGCCTGCGCATCACGAAAGCGCGATAGTTGCTCGATTCGAATCGGCCAATCGGCAAAGCGATCGCGGAAGGTCTGATAGTGCTGCTGCGCGAGCAAGGTGGTCGGCACCAACACCGAGACTTGGCGGGCATCGTTCACCGCGACGAAAGCCGCACGCATCGCGACTTCAGTCTTGCCGAAGCCGACATCTCCGCAGATCAGCCGATCCATCGGCTTCGGATCTTGCATGTCGGCGACCACCGCCTCGATGGCAGCCAGCTGATCCGGGGTTTCTTCGAATGGGAAACCTTGCTCGAACGTGAGGTAAGCATCGCGATCGACGCCAAAACCATGTCCGAGCCGGGCCGCGCGCTTGGCGTGAATTTCCAGCAGTTCCACCGCGACATCTCGGATCCGTTCGGCGGCGCGGCGCCGGGCTTTTTCCCATTGCCCGCTGCCCAACTTATGGAGTGGTGCATGTTCTGGATCAATGCCGGTGTAGCGCGAGATGAAACCGAGCGCGGCCACTGGAATGTAGAGTTTGTCGCCATCGGCGTATTCGAGTTTGATGTACTCGCTGGTCACATCGCCCGCCGTCAGGACCTCAAGACCAAGGTAGCGACCGATACCGTGTAATTCGTGGACCACCGGATCACCGATGTGCAGTTCAGCGAGATTGCGCACCACCGCTTCTTGATCGACATTGCTGCGACGGCGGCGGCGTTGCGCCGCGCGCTCGCCAAATAATTGGCTTTCGGTGACGATCGCGAGCGCGGGATCATCGATCTCAACCCCTTCGCCAAGTGGCGCCACCGCCATGCCGAGTTTGTCACTCGCGTCAAGGAAGGCCTGCCAGTTTGCGAACTGCTTTAGCGGCAGACCGTGACCGCCAAACAACTCAGCGATCGTTTCGCGGCGACCGTTCGATTCGGCAACGACCAAAATCCGGCCGGCAAACCGTTGCACATACTCGCGCACCGCGATCAGTGGCTCTTTGGCGCGCACATCAATCGGTAAACGCGTGGCCGGTCGCGTCGCGAAGCGCTGACCATGCGCGCGATCAGCCCATTCCTCGCCGCCGAGCGCCACGCGGGGATAACGGGCGATGGCTTCGCTCGCCTCGGCCCAGGTTAAAAACAACCGTTCCGGGGGTAGCAGCGGACGTTCCACGTCGTGCCGCAATTGTTCGTAGCGCTCGGCCACCGTGTGCTGAAACGCCTCGGTCGCCTGATTTAATGCGCCGTCCAACAAGAACAAACTATTCTCGGGCA
>JAYUEZ010000171.1:0-15930 GCA_043738965.1 Gammaproteobacteria bacterium | reverse complement strand
TGTAGCCTTCCCTGCGGCCTTGGCAGCGCGGCATGCCATGCGATCTGCAGCGCCACGCACACCAGCAATGCCCACCAGAGGCCGCGCGGCACATCGTTGACGGGGCGCACTGCAGGCATCGTCGACCGCGCTATAGGTTGCGACGGTGAAAATCGACCAAACCAACGGCGACAAGAAGACTGCAATAAAGCGCGGTTTGGCCGACTATGAATTCAAGCGTGGACAAACTAGGTGGCTCATAGATCAACCACGAACTGCTGGTGAAGCGTCCCAAATCCGGCACCAGATAACTAAGACCATTCACCAGTGCCGCGATTACGCGGTTGGTCGGTGTCGTCAAATCGACGATCGAAACGGTACTAAGCAACACTACTTCCGCAATCGCCCGCGCTAGAAAATAAAAACCACACAGGACGGCGAACGCCGCGGGAACCTGCGCCAGACCAACGGCGGCGGTGAGTGCCGCCGCCACCACTATCGATAACTCGCAGGCCAAGGATCCGCTCCACGCCAATGCCGCCCATCCTCGGTTAAGGATTACGATCGGAAGCGCTGCCGCGATCGCAATGGGGATCGCGGCAAGCGCATACCCGCAAAATTTCGCGAGATACCACGTGCTTCTCGGCACGGGTCGTGACAACAGTAATTCAACTAAACGATCGTCTGATTCACGCACGGTATTGGCGATCACGGCGAGACCCAGGAGCATGACCAGCAGCACGCGCACCGCCGCCGAATAAATCACGATTCGATATTCAGCGCTCTCGGTTACCGCGAGTCCGGCCGCAAATTCGGCGCTGAGCAAGCATAACCCTACGGCGCCAACCACCAACCACGGCAGGTGCGTGCGCCGGATCTCGGAGGTCGCGAGGCGAATTAACGCAGTTAGTTGCTGCGAGCGCATCGGGCAATGTTAGCATTCCCGCCGGACGCTGTTTTGATTACTCCCTATGCGCACATTGTTTGACTTGTCTGCCGTGCTTGATCGCCGGCGCGACCACTGGGTGCTGGCGCTGATGTTGCTGGTGCTCCATACCGCGTTGAACGCCGACCTCGAAAGTCAGGTAGCGCGCGCGCTGATGACCGCGCATCTCGGGCTGTTCTTTCTCTGGCAACCGATTTGGCAACGCGATCAGCGCTTGGACTGGCCGGCGGTCAGTCTGATACTGATTTTTACGGCGACGTTCATCGGCCTCCTGAACGGTTGGCTGCTCTTTGCCTGGCTGATTTTGTTGATTGGAATCGTCGCCGGGCGTTCGCGTACGGCACGGCGCGAACGCTATGCGTACATGGTCACGCTAGCGTTTTTAGTTTCCGAACTGCTGATTCAAGTGGTGCCGTTGGTGTTTAAGATCGGACCGCTTGAGAGCGCGGTCGTCAACGCTTTCCAGTTTGGATTGTTTGTATTGCCGCTCACCTTGCTGCTGCTGCCCGCCGCGAGCCCACCGCGCCAAACCTATCCGATAGAATTTTTCCGCGGCATTATTATCGCGTTGATCACCGCCCTGCTCGCCGTCGGCAGTGTAGTGATCACCTTGCAACGAAACCTTGATTATCCGACCGCGCTATTCGTTGCACTGCTTGCCGTCGGCGCCTTTTTGGTTTTCATCAGCTGGCTTATCACCCCCGCCACCGGCACTGGACTCGGCGCGCTGTGGGAACAGTCGGTGTTAAACATCGGCACACCGTTCGAGGATTGGATCACGAGCCTGGCGCAACTCGCGGCGCGTGAGGACTCGCCGTCGCATTTTTTGCGCGCGGCGATGTCCGAACTCACGACCACACCCTGGGTTAGGGGCGTGAATTGGCTGGCGCAGGAGGTGTCCGATCATTGCGGAACGACTACGGGACGCAGCACACAGATTGATACCGAGCATTTAAACGTCACGCTCTATCTCGATCATTCACTCGGTCCGGCGCTGTTGCTGCACTGTCGACTGCTGATCGAAACCTTAAGCCACTTTTATGCGGCTAAACTGCGCGAGCGGGCTCAAACTCACCTCGCGCATTTACAAGCGATCCACGAAACGGGCGCGCGCCTGACCCACGATATCAAGAATCTGTTGCAGTCACTGAAATTGATGGCAAGCGCTACCCCCCTCGATGCTGAGCACAATGAGGCGCATCTGCGGCAACTGCAACGTCAACTCCCGTTGGTGGTGCAGCGCTTACAAGTGGCGTTGGATAAGCTCAATCAGCCCAGTGAAGTCACCGGTGAAACTGTGGCGTTGCGGGAGTGGTGGCATGCGTTGCAGGCGCGTCACGAAGGCCGCGGATTGTGCTTCCAGGAATCGATCGCGGATCCGGCGTTACGAGTGCCTGGCGAGTGCTTGGACAGCGTGGTTGAAAACTTGTTGGACAATGCGCGTCAAAAGCCGGCGACTGATCCGCTTGGCATAACTGTCAATCTCGAAGGCCGCGCCAGCGACTTCACGCTCAGCGTAACGGACTCGGGCGCGGCGATTGCGGCTGCGCTGGTACCACTGCTATTTCGCCAAACCGTGCCGTCGCACACGGGATTAGGCATTGGGCTCTATCAAGCCTATCAACAGGCCAGCCGTGATGGGCTCACGTTGGCGCTAGTCGACAATCGCGAGGGCCGCGTGTGCTTTGCCCTGACCTCGCGAGCGGCTACGGAAGACGCCCCGCGTTCACCATTCGTGCATTGAGCACGGTCGACGGCAACCACACCACGATGTCATCGAACTCACACGAAGGCGTATTTTCGTTTTCGTCGTCGGTGCAGCCGGCCGCACCTCGCGAGTAGCCGCGCGCGATGAATACACTATCGCCATTCTGATTTTCGATTTCGTCGGCGCCGCTTGGAGCGGGCAGCGTCACGCCGCCAACGCTCGTCGCGCCGAGTCCATTACGGCCATGCGAGAGCAGCACCGCCGGCAAATCGGTCGCGCTAACCAACAGATGTTTGCCTTCCTGAATCCCAGGGGTCGCGGGGTTATCGCCGCGCGTCTTCACGGTGAGTGTGCCCTTGGTGCATAAATCAAAATGTTTCGGCGCGGTATCACCGTTGCACAGGCCATCGGTTTCGGGAAGCGTGTAATTGGGCGCGCTAACGGCATAACGAATGCGGTTGCCCCAGGCATCGATCGCCGCGACCCCGAGTTCAGTGCCCGGCACAAAGCCATCATTGCTCACGCAATTGGCGGTCGCTGGGTTACTCGGCACGAACACTGGATTCGGCAACCCGTCGCCATCGGTGTCCGGACACGGCAGACGGCCGTTGATGACGGCATAGCCCTGCAACGCCTCGGTGATTAAATTGAGCGTCTCCAGCGTTTGCCGGCGATCGCGAGCCTCGAGCTGGGTCTCGAGCGGCCCTAGCAAACCCGCGATCAGAAGCCCAATGATAAACAACACGATCGCAATTTCGAGCAACGTAAAACCCGCCGCGCGGCCGTGTAATCGTTTAGTCATTTGGGATCCAACTGCAGCAATCGATCGTTGAACGTTGCGCTCGGCGCGCGCTTCTCGAAACTTAAGCCGCCACTCGCATTGGCGCCTTCAAAATAATCACTGAGCGCGGTACTCGGTCGCGACTGACTGACGAGCGCCGCGCCGGCGCCCACCACCACACCCGCCACTTTATCCAGCGTCACGGCCGTAAGCGGTGGAACGCGAGTCCATTGCACGGTAAGACAAGTGCCTGGCGGACTGTTGCAATCGCTCGCCAGATTGCCCGGAGCATGAGCTTCTGCGTAGGCGACGAGGTGTAAACGCTGCCAACCATTGGCGGTGAACCAAGCGGGCAATTCACCTGGTGATCGTCGGGTGGTCGAATCCAGCGTGTCGTCATCCGCGATCTCGAGATCGAACGGTATGTTCAGTAGTTGGAAAAAGCCGAACGGGGTGCCGCTAGTCAGTGACAAAGCAGCCACGCCGAGTGGCGATCGTGAACCATCGGTTTCGATGATCGCGTCGGATTCTTTGAGCGCAAGCGCACTGCTGGCAGGCAGGGTGCCGCCGCTCAAGATGAACTGCTGAATTCGCGTGGTGGTCGCGGTCGGCGGCACAATCGCATAAGGAATTTTAGTCAGCGTAAGTTCATAGGTGCGTTCCAGGCGCCGCGAACTCGCGAGATCCAACACCGTTCGCGTCGCGGTGCAGATTAATTGTTGCGTGGCTTTGCTGATACAGGTCGCGATCGACCATTCGCCGCCGGCGGTACCAATTACCGTACCGGCGAGCGCAACTGGCGTCGCAAACGCCGTGCTGGCGCAACTCGTGTCACTAGTACTCCGTAAACAAATCTCGCTCGGCGGAAGCGCGCCGCTGGTGGTGAACGTCCCGCCACTCAAGGCCCAACTCGCGCTAAACGGCGCGTTAAAACTAACGCCAGGCTGACGCAGCGGTAGTAATCCGCGCGTGGTGCCCACCACGCCAGCGTAATTGCTGGTGCTGGGATTGGTGAAGGGACTGAGCCACGGATAACCGTCATCGCAATCGGGGGTCGCCGCCGCGCAGTCGGGATCGACGCCGTTGACGTCATCGCCATCGGGATCGCGGCGATAACGCGCAAGCGCCTGTGCGACATCGTTCATCACGCGCTGCTCCACGGCCCGTAACAAATCGTGACGTGAGATTCCCAGCACTTGATCATTATTAGTCGGGCTGCGCTTGGCGCTGAAACAATTGTCTCCCTTGTTCGCATTCTGTTCCTCAAGGTAATCGCTTATCGCGTAACTCGCGGGTGCGCGATTCTGTCCAGCAAGCGCCGGACCGGGCGCGATGATGACGGCGACATAGTCTTCACCGGTCGCACTGCAGTCGTCGATCTTAAGCGTGCCGCGCGTACTACTATTGATGGGCTGTTTTGGGTTGTTCCGAAAATTATCAGAGACCGCGTACCACAGCGGGGCGCCTGAGCCGTCGACCATCTCCGCGCTAGCCAAGGTATGCCATGGGAAACGGCCGGTCTCGGTACCACTCGAACTCGCGCACGATAGATCCGCTTGGCCGGGACCCACTTTCGTCGCATCGAACTTCGTGTCCGGGCACGGCAAATAGCCTGGCCCCGCACTTAGATCGAGCACACCTGGCTTGTCGGGATAGCGTACGGCGTAGCCGATCAAGGCCAGCCGTGCGCGTTGCAACGCCTGTGTGGTCGTTACCTCGCCCCGCGTGCGCGACTCAGCGGCGTGATTCAACGATTGCAGCAAAAAGTACGCGCCGACGCTCACCAGCATCAGCAACAGCAGCAAGACCACCACGCCGCGTTGGCATCGAGGGTGAAGCGCTGATTGACGCCCGCGTGATTGGGAGCCGCAATGAATATTCACGCGCAAACGTGGATCTATGGGGCGCTCGGCGCCGGGGCCACGAGATCAAAAGCGTCGCGGACAATCAGTTCATCAGGCGCAAACGTTTGTCCAGGCTTCAAGCGTAGCGCGCCCTGCTCCGGCGTGGCGGCGAACTCGATCGCGCCGCGGTGCAAGCGTCCGGCGCGACGCACGTCTCCCGGCATTGTCGCGGCGCGTGCGTCTTGAGTACTGCCGTTTAGCCAGACCGTCGATGGGCCGCGGCTACGCTTAACGAAGCCGTTCAAGGTGACGGGCGCGGTTGGCGGGGTCGGCGCCGCAGTGTTCGGCTCCGGCAATGCGGCCATTTCAGCGGGCGTAATCGCCGGAGTGGGTGGCGGGTTCTCGGCCGCCGCCGCGCGTGCGGCATCGAGCGCGGCGCGTTCGCTCGGCGTAAAAAATAACCGGCCGAGGTCGTCGGCGTGTGTCATGCCGACCGAACCTAAGTAGCAGACCAAAAGCCACATCGAGCGCGTCATAACGTAATCTTCCGATCACCGCGACTCGTCAGCGTATACCAATTAAGGACGCAGGTAGCCGTCAGGCGCGCGGCGCCATTGGCAGCGGTTTCGGGTCGGATCTCGGCCCGCGTAAAATCGCAGTGCTCTACATGAAAAAGCCCTTCGGCATCGCGCTCAAGATCGGCAAAAAAGCGGACCAGATCGCCTTCATGCAGCAAGCCGAGCGTCAAACGCATTTCGCTGACGCGGAGTTCGAACGGACCGCTTTCGAGCGGATTAAGCGGCATATACAGGCGCTGCGCATCAAGTTTGTAATCGAGGCTAGGCAACCCGATGCGCTGACTGACTCGACGCAAGGTCTCGATCCAACTCAGGCGATGCTCGTCGCCAATCACCCCCCGCGCGTAAAGTTCCACAAATCGCGGATAACGTTCCGCGATCACGCGTTCGTCACTATCCACGGATAAATATTTGCGGCTCGCGTCCCGAAACCGCGCGTAATGCGTCCGATAATCACCATTCATTTGCTCCCAGAACATATTACTCGCGATCAATATGCCGACCGCCAACAAGGCGCATAACACGCACAAGCCCACGGCGCCGCGCAGTACGCGCCAATCAGTTTTTAGCTTGGCCACGGATAGTTTCCGCCGTAATTTTTAGTACGAATGTCGCGTTCGCTGGGCCGCTGCTGCTCGCGGTGCCCGTCATACTGGAGCCAGAGCGCAGATCAAGCGGATACTCCACGACCTCGACGGCGTGCACACTCGGCGTCGCACGGAGTTGTGTCGCCAACGCATCGACGACACCAATCGCCGCGCGATAGTCACCGGTGAACGGCGCGAGATGGGCGCGCAAGATAGCGCTAGTGAATTGCACACTCGGGGCTGCGCTCGGCGCTTCCCGGCGGCTCGATACCGCCGTTGGCCGTGCCGTTAAGTCTTCACGGTCACCGCTCGCCCATTCCAATTTATCGATCACCACGGCGGGACGTTCGAGCAGCGTCGCACCAATTAATCTAAGGAGCAAAAATGGTGATTCCTTCCGGGCCGTTAGTTCACTTGCGACCGTCACCGCCGTTTCGAGATCGCGCGGTTCAACCGCGGTACGCGGCAGGCCTTGGTGCGCCAACGCATAGCGCTCGTTATAAAAATCCGCCATCTGCGCCACCTCGAGCGCCTGTTGCTTCAAACCCACGGCATCGATAAAGCGGAACGCGCTCCACCCGGCGCTGCCCAACAGCAATAACGCGCTAGCGACCATCAACCCAAGCTTCGCCCGGTAGAGGCGGTAGTAGGTTGTTTCTGCACGCTGTGCATACGACTCCGGCGGCGTCGCATCCAATAGCAGTTGCGCGAAGACGGCGTCGGCATAGGGCGACGCGACGACTTCGGGCAACCGCAACTGCACGCCGAGATCGGCATTGTCGACTAAAAAGTAATGCTCGCCATCCGTGTCCCGGCATTGCGTCGCCAGCTCCGTTAACAGCGCCCCGTGACTGAGGATGTACACGGCCAGCGGACTATCGCGTGACATCAACCCGAGACTATTCAGATACCGTCGAAGCTTCGCGAGTTCCGCCATCAGATGCGCGGCATAGGGTACTGAGCCTAGGCGCGGCATTTGCGCCAAGCGACTAATTTTCAGCTGACCGTCGCGAAAAAACGTTTGTCTTAAGCCACTCGCCTGCTGCACGCTGATGAGTAACACATTTGCCGCCCGCACTTTTAAGCGCGGTAACAAGGCGGCGCTCAAGCCCGGCAACGAATAAATTCCAACCAGCGGCACCTTGTGCAAATTGAGTTCGACCACCCACGGCGCGATGAGTTCGGGTTTGATCACGGCCGTGAGCAGAACGCGCTCATCGCGCCTACCGTCGCGCTCACGGCCTTGGCGCAACGCCAAACAATACGGCGTGCCGCGAAATAATCGCGCGTAGCGTCGGGTTAGCACCGCGCGGCGATCGACACCGCGTGTAAACGGAATCGTATCCTGGCGATATTCTTCCTCGACGACATCGACCATGACATAGAGCGGCACCACCGGCGCCCGTTGCAAGTAGGCGCCGAAGGCGGCAACGCCAGCCTCGCTGTTGGCAAAGACGTAGGAGCGCGCCAGCCGTGCACCATCGCCCAAGAACAGCGTCGCCTTATCGGACGCCAGCAACAGCACCCGGCGCTCGGCGGTATTAAAATTTAATCTTGGCGAGAAGATCATAAATCGGACCAAGCACGGCGGACATAATCCACAGGACCAACAAGCCAAGCAAAATAGTCACTGCCGGAAGGATCAAGGTTTGAAATTTGGCCACCGAATCGCGTACATCGCGCGTAAAGAAATACGTCACGTTATTTAGGGCTTCTTCTAGCGCACCGGTATTTTCGCCGACGCGCAGCATCCGGATAACGAGCGGAGGAAATAGCCCCGTGGCGGCGAAGCTTGCGCTGATCCCACCGCCGTCGGCAATCAAGCGTCCCGCATCGCGCAGCGCAATTTTAACCGCGCGATTATCCGCGACGTCTTCACCAGTGCGAATACATTCGAGCACGGTGATGCCAGAGGTATACATAATTGAAAACACACCGCACACTCGGGTTACGATGATTTTCTTCAAGATTGGACCGACCAAGGGCAGGCGCAACTTCAACGCATCAACGCGGCGCGCAAAGTCGGGATTCGTGCGCAACGCCGTCCATCCGCCACCGAACGTGATGAGTGGCACGGCGATAACCACGTACCAATAACTTTTCAGGAATTTGGAGGTCGCGATTAACGCGCGCGTTTGCAATGGAAGCTTTTGTCCCATCGTGCTTAAGAAGGACACGAGCTGAGGCACCACGTAGAGCATCAGGAAAAACAGCACCACCGCGATAACCACCGTGACCACGGCCGGATAGAGCAGCAATTTTTTAGTGTAGGACGCCTGTTCATCCTGCCATTTAAGATTCTCAACGATCTTCTGCATGACCTCGGACAGGCGGCCGCTCTGTTCGCCCGCGCGAATCAAATTGACGAACACACCATCGAACACCGCTGGAAAATCCGCCATCGCGCCGGAAAGGTTTTTGCCGCCTTCGATCGACTCGATCATAGCCGAGGTCACTTCGCGCAGGCGCTTGCTGTCGAGCGTATCGCGTAAATCGCCCAAGCCTTCGAGGATCGGCACGCCGGCGCGCACCAAATGTTCGAGATGAAAGCAAAACGTGATGAGATCAACGGGCTTGATGCCAGCGCCGGTAACCCCGTGTCGCGCCAACTTGAGTTCGGTGAAATTCAGCAGATCAAGTCCACTTCGACTTAGGCGCGCTTCCAAATCGGCCGCATTCGCCGCTTCGATCCGGCCGCGCCGAATCCGGCCCCGCTCATCCATTGCCTTGTACCGGTAGGCTTCCATTCGCGGTTACAGGGCGATACGCGTGGCCATCGGCCTAGCCCAAGCGTTCCGTTAAATCGACCACGCGCGCGACTTCGTCCAGGGTCGTCGTGCCATCCAACACGCGTTTGATCGCGGTCTCCGCTAGTGGAATGAAACCCTTGGCGCGGGCCGCCTCGGTTAACTCGCGGAGGCTTGCGCGCCGCGCGATTAATTCGTCAAGCGCGTGATCAAATTTGAGCAATTCCATCACCGCGGTGCGGCCTTCATAGCCCTGGTGTTCGGTGTGACGAAATTCCTCGGCCACGCGGAAGATGTTCGTGGTCGCGCGCTCATCGAGACCCAAGATCACACGCTCGATCGCCTCTGGTCGATAAGCTTCGCGACAGGTGGTTCTCAATTTCCGCACCAGGCGCTGGGCGAGGATCCCGAGCACATTGCCCGCCATGAGGTCGGGCCGCACGCCCATGTCGATGAGGCGCGGAATGGCGCCGAGCGCTGAGTTCGCGTGCAACGTCGAGAACACCTGATGGCCGGTCATGGCCGCGCGAAAGGCCATCGCCGCGGTTTCCTCGTCGCGTATTTCGCCGACCAGGATGATGTCTGGGTCTTGGCGCAGCATTGAACGGATGCCGTTCGCGAAATCGAGGCGCACCGCCTCGTTGAGCGAGGTTTGACGAATCATGCCCATCGGATATTCGACCGGATCTTCGAGGGTCATGATGTTGACCGACTCGGTATTGAGATGACTGAGCAGGCTGTACAGGGTCGTGGTTTTGCCGCTGCCGGTCGGACCCGTGACGAGGAGTAAGCCTTCCGGGCGCGCAACCATCAACTGCAGCATGTGCAGCACCGCCGCTTCTAAACCGAGTTCGCCGATCGGCACCAATCCTTTTTGCCGATCGAGTACGCGCAGCACGATATTCTCGCCGTGCACGGTCGGAATGGTCGACACGCGAAAGTCGATTTGACGACCCGATAAGGACAGGTTGATGCGACCATCCTGCGGGGCGCGGGTCTCCGCGATGTCCATACCGGCCATCACTTTCAACCGCACCGCGAGCGCCGACCAATAATTCTTATGCAGACTGCGGACCTGCCGCAGTACGCCATCGATGCGATACCGAAAACGCAGAAACCCCTCTTCGGGTTCGAAATGGATATCCGACGCGCTGCGCTTGACCGCGTCGGCCAACAAGGCATTGACGAGACGCACCACCGGCTGGCTGTATTCCTGACTGTCGGCGTCCAGACTTTCGTAATCGATTTCGCCGGTTTCGATTTCTTGCAAAATCCCATCGACCGACAATTCGAAACCGTAGAATTGATCGATCGCCTTTTCAATTTCCGCTTCGCCCGCCATCAGCGGCACCACTTCAACCTCGCCGCCGATCAAAGCGGTGATTTGATCGAGCGCGACAACATTGAAGGTGTCCGCCATCGCCAAGGTCAGGCGATTGCGATTCGCTTCATAGGTGAGCGGGAGAATATGGAAACGCCGTGCCATGTCCTTGGGGATCATGCGAATCGCGTCGCCGTCGACGACCACCTTGCTTAGATCCGCCTTTTGCTGCCCGAGCGCTCCGCCGAGCACGTCGAGGATCACGGCTTCGGTCGCAAATCCGAGACGCACGAGAATTTTCCCCAGGTGATCGCGATTGGTGCGTTGCTCGATCAGCGCAATCCGAACTTGATCGGGGCTGACCACGCCCTTATGGACGAGCAATTCGCCGATCCGCAGATTTTTCTTGGACACACTCATCGCGCGCGTGAGCTCAAGGCCTGAATGCGTGCGGCGGCGGCCGTGGCGGCGTAATGCGCGGGGTGCGTGGCGCGTAAACTTTCCGCTTGTCGATAGTACTGAAGCGCGGCCGGACCTTGACCGAGCCGCTCAAGACTCACCGCCAGATTGAACGCGTAGTCTGGATTACTCGGCATGCCATGCAACGCCGCGAAATAGGCTTGTTGCGCGTCCGGCCACCGGTCACGGCGCGCATACAGATTGCCCAGCGCGAATTGCACATACGGCGCGTCCACACCGCGGTCCAAAAGCAATTTCAGCTTGGACTCGCTGACGGTGGTCCCGGCACCCCCTTCGAGCGCAAACAGCGCGGCATTCGCGACTGGATTTTCGGCGTCGAGCGCGAGCGCCTTCGAATAATAGTGATGAGCATCAACGGTACGATTTTCTTGTATCGCGATCGCACCAAGCCCAAGCCAGGCGTCAAGTTGCGCGGGATCGGCCACCGCGACGGCTTGGTAGTCGGCGTTGGCAAGCGTCAAGTTTCCAGCCACCAGCGCCGCATAGGCTTGAGCGACGCGTGTCGGCGCCACGCGCTTGGCCGTGGTGTGCGCCATGGTGTGAGCAATACGCACCTCGCCGCTGGTGATTTCCGAGTCACGGCTAAATTCACGCGGGGGAGTGGGCGTGGCGCGCGGCTTTGGCGCATGGTCGGCCACCGTGCGCATTAAGGCGGGGACATCGTCGAGTTCTGGGGGTGGTTTCGGGATCGTCGGTGGCGCGGGTATCGTCGCCACCGGCGGCGGTGGTAAGACTTGAACGGGCGCGATTGGCGCCAACGCAATCGGTGCCGACGGGGTTATCAATCGCGCGTTCGACGGTGCGGTTTCCACTTGCGCCGCGATCCGCGGTGACGGCTTTACGTGTGCCACCGGCAGTTGCCGATAATAGAAATATCCGAGCGCTAGCAGCCCTCCGACCAAGACGGCCATGAACGCGAACGTCGCCGACAGGAAATGATGGTGTCGCGCGCTGCTAGTCGCGGCGAACAAGGTTTGCGGAGTGACGATCTCCGGTCGCGCCAGCGACGCTTCGCCGGCCGGCGCGTCATCATCGATCAAGACCGTCGCGAGCGGCCGCTCAAACGACAACTCGTCGGCGACCGTCGCCTCATCGCCGCGACTAAAGCGACCACTGGTGTTTAAGCGTTGCGTTGTATCGGCGTTATAAGGCGCGCGATAGGCGGCCGCGCGTGAAGAGTCGACGTCATCGCGGGTAGTATTCCCCAACGGCTCGAGTCGCAGTTCAGTGGCGGGCGGCGCCACAATTGTCAGCGGCTCGAGCGGAGGATCGGGAATGACACCGGAGCGTTCCGAGGCCTTCTTGTCGGCCTCGGCTTTGCGCAGGGCGTCCATCAGCAGACTCATGCCGCGCGCCACTCGGCGCACGCAGTCACGGTCGAATTAACCGTGACTGCGTGGCGATGAGATTCACGGACCGTCATCAATAGATCACTCACCGGCGCCCGTTCACGGCGGCGTTGGCGCATGACCGCCGAGATATTGGCCGTAGCTTTTCAGATCGGTTTCAACATTGGGTTCGTTAACGACCACCGGGCGCAGAAAGACCACCAATTCGGTCTTTTGGTTATTGTTCTCGTCGGTATGAAAAAACGTGCGGCCGATAATCGGGATCTGCGCCAATCCCGGCACTTCGCGATTTCCCGTTCGCACCTGGTCTTGCATCAGACCGCCCAACACGCCGACCTGACCGTTGACTAGTTTCAACACCGATTCCATTTCGCGCGTGCGGATCACTGGCACGGTGTTGGTGACGTCGTTGCGTCCCAGCAAGGCTGGGCCGGGATCGGTGGCGTCGGCGATCTTTTGCGAGATGGTCGGACGCACGGTGAGCGTTACTTCCTGGTTAGCCGAGATCTGCGGCGTGACCGCCATCACCAATCCCACCGGTACCGAATGCACCTGGGTTTGCACGAAAGTGCGGCCTTGCGAGTTCGATGTGGAGTCCGTGGTGGTCACTTCGGCCGTGAAATACACCAGTTCTTCGACCACCTTGAGCAGCGCCGTTTGATTATTCAACACCATCAAACGCGGGCTCGATAATACTTTGGTATCGCCAAATTCATGCAGCAACCTGAGCGTGGTTTCGACCAGGCGGCCATTCGCGCTCGGATCGCGATACCCAAAGACAAAGGACGACACGGCACTATCGATAACGCCGTTGGTGACGCCACCCAACAGTTGTTGATTGAAGCCAAAACCGGCTTTGTTGCTATCGAGCACGATCTTCCAATCGACACCGGCTTGATATTGATCGTTTAGCGTCACTTCAACGATGGTCGCTTCGATCATCACCTGCCGCCGCGCATTGGTGAGCACGCGATCGATGAATTCCTGAATCATTTGGTGCTGGCGGCTGGTGGCTTTGACCGAGACCACGCCAGATTCGGCGTTAACCACCAGATTATCGGAGTGCCGGGGACCGTCGCCGCCACTCGCTTGTTCGCCCAAAATGCTCGAAATGTTGGTCGTCAGTGTGTCCCAGAATCGATTCGTCGATTTCGAATTCACGCGCGTCGCGGAACTGTTGGCGCCACTCGAGCCGCCGTTCGAATTGCCACGATTGCCTCCGCCCTGTTGATTGGTGGCGCCTTCGCCGGTAGTCGCGACCTGCGTCGCCACGCTGACGGTGGTGTCGGTGTCGCGCGCTAGATTGACGTAGCCGACTTCGTAAGTACGAAAAAACGGTGCGTCGGGTTCGATGAAAATAGTCGTGCCTTCCAGGCGGTAGCGAAGATTCGCCTCGCGCGCGACCCGATCGAGGATCTGCGGCAGCGTCTGCTCCACCGCGTTTAAGGTGACCGTGCCGGTTATCTCACCCGCGATGTCGACGTTCCGCGACGCATCGCGCGCAAGCGCAAACAATAATTCACGGACCGGAACTTCGTTGACGACCACGGTATAGCGCTCGCTGTCCGCGGTTGCCGCCGGTGGCGGCACATACGGCGCTTGCCCGACGACGGCTGGAATGTCGGCCGCCGCCGATGAGTTGATGGCTGGCCCAAGATGGGCATCGGCGGCGGGCGGTGGCGTTGGTCGCAATTGGGCGCAACCCGCGCCGGTCACCAACGCGAGCGTGATTAGGACGGAGCGCAACATAGTAAGTTCCACGCCTAGTGTGATTCGAGCGTAGGCTCGGCCGCGAGCGTGAGCACGGTTACCGGATCGGACACGCGGGCCAAGCGCGCCAACGCCACGCTCACACTGTTAGCCTCGCTCGCGGGTGCCGCCGAATGGGCGTCTGACTCGACCTCGCCGAGGAGTGACGACAGCAAGGTTAAATCCGTGTAGCCCGCGGTCGGGATTGAGGGTTCAACGCCGCGCCGCGCCGCGTTCGTAATTTCTGCCGGTGTACTGGGCTGCAAGAAGCCCTGCCACCAAGCGCCGGCGAGCAACGCTGACCCTAACATCAGCGCCAGCCGTCCGCGCCACGCAAACCACCGCGGGTGGCGGTATTCGCTGTCGTTAACCGCGAGCGTGATATGGCGCGCCTGCACGACGCGCGAATTATCCGAATACGCCGCGAGCAACGCTTTGTCGGCAAGCACGTTAATCCGCCGCAATAAGCCCCGCGAATGCGTGGTCAAGCGTCGAATGGCGCTGCGCGAAAAAAGTTCGGGGCCACGATAGCCGCACGCGTGCAACCGCGTGTGCAGATAATCGCGCACTTCGACTGCCGTGAGCGGCGCGAGCGTAAAGCGATAGGTAATGCGTTCATTGAGCTGGCGGATCTCATGCGCGGCAAGTTTGGAATCGAATTCGGGCTGACCAAACAGCACGATTTGCAATAATTTATCGTCGGCGGTTTCAAGATTGCTCAACAGGCGTAGCTCTTCGAGCGTGGCGTTCGGCATGGCCTGCGCCTCTTCCACGAACATGACCACCCGCCGATTCGCCGCGTGTTTGGCCAGCAAGTAATCGTGCACCAGATGCATTAGCGCTGGTTTCGCGGCCGCCACCGGTGGATTCAGGCCCAGCTCGAACGCAATCGCGTGCAAGATTTCGTGCGGCCCGAGATTAGGATTCGCGAGGTAAATTCGTTCGCACGCCGCGGGCAATTCGCGATCCAGCATGCGACACAGCATGGTCTTACCACTACCCACTTCGCCGACGACCTTGACGATGCCCTCGCCACGACTCACCGCGTAAACCAAGGCATCCAGTACCGCGCCACGCTTGCCGCCGGCGAAGAAGAGTTCTGGATCGGGCGTAATCTTGAATGGTGATTTGGTGAATCCGAAGTGGTGACAATACATGCTTCAAGGCTCCTCTTGCGGGCTCAACCCGAGCCGCGCGAGCTTGCTATAGAGCGTGGTGCGGTTAACGCCCAGAAGGCGCGCCGCCTGGCTTAAATTGCCGTGCGCGAACTCGAGCGCGGCGGTGACCAAGCGCCGTTCAAAGCGCGTGACTTCCTGGTCCAGGCTGAAACCCGGCGCATTCAAGCGGGCTAACGCCGCGGCGGTATCGCTCGACGCATCGTGTGGTGTCGAAGACTGATACGGTGGCTCGAGCTCCGCTTTCAATGCCATCACATCCACCGTTTGGCCGCCGTATTTAGTACCGAGACGGACGACAATATTACGTAATTCGCGGATATTGCCCGGAAATGCGTACGCCGCGAGCGCGCTACTCGCCGCCACGGTCAATGTCACCGGCTCCAACGTCCCGTGATACAGCCGCAAAAAGTGATCGAATAACAAACGCCAATCAGCGCCGCGCTCGCGGAGCGGCGGCACGGTGAGGGTCAACACGCTAAGCCGATGAAACAGATCCGAGCGAAACTCACCACGCCGCACCGCGTCCCGGAGTTCTCGATTGGTCGCCGCGATAACCCGCACGTCGGCGCGGCGCGGCTGAGTTTCACCCAAGCGATAGTATTCGCCATTTTCCAAGACGCGCAGCAACTTCGACTGCAACTCGGCGGGCATCTCACCGACTTCATCCAACACCAAGGTGCCGC
>JAYUEZ010000170.1:0-16008 GCA_043738965.1 Gammaproteobacteria bacterium | reverse complement strand
TCTCGCCACCCAAGGTGCGCAAGGTCTCGATGAAATGCCAGGTTTCGCCACGCCGACCCCAACCCGTGTCGAGATTACTGAGATTCGCCAGGGTGTAGGTGAGTGTGTCGATATCGGGCGAGATATGCCACCCGAGATGTTCAAAATCGTCGCCGGTGTTCACCACGAACGCGAGCGCATCGGCGCCTAGCAGGTGCGTGAGCCCCAACGCCAGCTTGGCCCCGCCGACGCCGCCGGTAATCGCCAAATACTTTGCCGTCATCGACTACCGGAACATGTCTTCGGCGAGCGGGCGAATAATGTCGCGCGCGGTTTGCCCAGAATCGTCCACGGGCAAACCCTGAATCAACACCGCCGGCGTTTTTTGCACGCTCTCGCCCATCAACAAACACGCCGTGCCGGCTAGGGAATCGGCGCGATTAATGATCGTTACTTTGAGTTCGCGACCAAACATATCCGACGTGCCGCGTAAGTCGTCCAACACCTTGAGCCCGGCGCAGCCTATCGCGCCGCCAATGGTGCCCATGCGCCACGCGCGATTCATGCTATCGGCGATAATCACCGCCACATGCTTGCCGGTCGCAGCGCGGAGCGCGGTGTGTAGGCGCAGCGCCGAAGCATCGGGATCGACGGGTAATAACAACGCACACTCGCCTTCCACATGTTCGATATTGGATTGATCAATGCCGGCATGCGCGCCTACATTGCCCAATCGATGGCGCATGATCAGCACCCCGGGTTTTTTACGTAGTACTTCAGTCGACTCGTCGAGGATGAGTTGCACCAAGCGCGGATCCTTGTCGGTCTCTGCCGCGAGTTCGATGGCGCGCGGCGTCGGCTTGACACTTGCCAATGGAATCAGTCGGCCTTCAGCTTTTGAAACGATTTTTTGCGCCAGGACCAGGACGTCGCCATCGACCACGGGCTGCTGCAAACGCCGCAGTGCGTCGAGCAACAGCCCCAACAGATCATCACCCGCCTTGATCAACGGGATCCCAGGCAATAGATGAAAACGCAATGTGTCCGACACGCTAACTCGCGAAGGTTGGGGGCATGCGCCAGCCTACGCTGTCTGGCCGCGGTTTTGAATCAGTGGCCGCATGACGATCACGAGCGATGACTATTCCTGCTCCCGATCCGCGGTTAAAATTCAGCTCCCATCAATCGACTGTTACTCCTAGCGCATGCAAGAAATCCTGACAGGCCTGCGGATCATCGAGGCCTCGGCCTTCGTCGCCGCCCCGCTGTGCGGTATGACCTTGGCGCAACTCGGCGCCGATGTCATTCGATTTGATCAAATCGGGGGCGGCATCGATTATCGGCGCTGGCCAGTGACCGCCGACAACCACAGCATTTACTGGGCCGATTTAAACAAGGGCAAGCGCTCGATCGCGGTCGATCTGCGCCAACCCGAAGCGCGCGAGTTAATTCAACGCCTGATCTGCGCGCCCGGCAAAGAGGCGGGCATTCTCTCCACCAATCTCCCGGCCAAAGGCTGGCTCGATTACACCGCGCTCAAAGCCTTGCGCGACGACGTTATAGAGCTCGCGATCGTGGGCGATCGCCACGGCGGCAGCGCGGTCGACTACACCGTCAACGCGCAGGTCGGCTATCCCTACCTGACAGGGCCCGAGGGCGAGTCTCAACCTATTAATCATGTGCTGCCGGCCTGGGATATCACCACGGCCATGCTCGCGGCGACCAGTCTGTTGGCGGCGCTGCGCTTTCGCGAGAATACCGGGCGGGGCCAAAAGATCGAGCTCGCGCTGGCTGACGTGGCGCTGGCGACGATGGGTCACCTCGGTTTTGTCGGGGATCGAATCATTAATCACACCGCGCGCCAGCGTGGTGGTAACTACTTGTACGGGGCGTTCGGCCGCGACTTCGTGACCAACGACCAGGTCCGCCTGATGGTCATGGCGATCAGCGCCAAGATGTGGAGCGGTTTGCTCGAGGCAACGGGTCTGCGCGACGCGCTACAGGAGGTCGCGACGTCCCTCGGCCTGGATTTCGATCGCGAAGGAGACCGCTACACCGCGCGCCGCGAGATCGCGGCCGTGCTCGAGCGCTGGGTGGGCGCCCAGGCCTACGCCGACGTCGCGCGCGCGTTCAACGCGCACGGGGTGTGTTGGGGCAAGTATCAGTCCGTCACTGAATTAATCGATCACGATCCGGACTGTTCGCCGGCCAATCCTATCTTTCATGCCGTAACCCAACCCAACATCGGCACTTATCCAGTGCCTGGCGTCCCGGCGCATTTCGGCGCGGTCGCGCGCCAACCTGCCCGGCGAGCCGCGCGCCTGGGCGAACACACCGATGAGATCCTTGCCGATATACTGGGACTCTCCAGCGCCGAGATCGGGCAACTGCACGATCGGCGCGTGGTTGCCGGTCCGCCCGCCTCATGAGTAGAAGCTATTTCAAATGAACAATCGACAAGCAACGTTTAGCGGCACCAAGGAAGTGGAGGCGCACCTCAGCCTCGATCTCGGGCGCCTCGATCCCTATCTTAGACAACAGATCCCAGACTACGCCGGTCCGCTGACGTTGCGGCGTTTCAAAGGCGGCCAGTCGAATCCTACCTATCAACTGGCGACGCCGACGCGAAATTATGTGTTACGCCGCAAGCCGCCGGGACCCTTGCTGCCCTCGGCACATGCGGTCGATCGCGAATACCGGGTGATCAAAGCACTTCATGGGGCTGGTTTTCCCGTGCCGCGACCGTTCGTGCTATGCACGGATCTGAGCGTCATCGGCACCATGTTCTACGTCATGGAAATGGTCGAAGGTCGCGTGCTGTGGGAGATGTCGCTGCCGGGCATGAGCAAGGCCGAGCGCGGCGCGATCTACGATTCGATGCTCAGCACCTTGGCGGCGCTGCAAAGCTTCGAGCCGCGTGCGCTCGGGCTCGACGACTTCGGGAAACCCACCGATTACTTTGCCCGACAGCTCGCGCGCTGGGGTAAGACTTATGAGGTCTCGGAAACGGAAAAAATTCCCGACATGGATCGACTCAATATGTGGTTGCCAGCGCACATTCCGGCGCACGAGGAGACGTCGCTCGTGCATGGCGATTACCGCATGGATAATCTCATCATGCATCCCACCGAACCGCGCGTCGTCGCCGTCCTTGATTGGGAACTGTCAACACTCGGTCATCCGTTGGGCGATATGACCTATCATTTACTCCCCTGGCTGCTACCGACGATGGGCGACAAGGTCAGTAATTTGGGGGGACTCGATTTGCCGGCGTTGGGCATTCCGACGCTTGACCAATACGTCGCCCGTTATTGCGCGTTGACCGGCCGCACCGAGATCCCGCATTTTGAGTTTTATTCGGCGTACACGGTGTGGCGGATGGCGGCGATTTACCAGGGCATCATCAAGCGCGTCGCGGATGGCACCGCGGCAAATTCCGAAGCGCCGAAGACCGCCGAGTTGGTCCGCGAATTGGCGGCACAGGCCTGGCGGTACGCGGTTCAGGCAGGAGCGAAGTAGCCGTATGAATTTAGACGCCTTGCGCTTTCCGCGCTATGAACTCCCGACGAATTTGGAACCGCTCAGGTCCGAAGTTCGCGCGTTTCTGGCCGCCGAACTTAAGGGCTATTCGCCACTGGTTCGCAGTAACAGTTGGGACGGAATCGATCCTGAATTCAGTCGCAAATTAGGAGCGCACGGTTGGCTCGGCATGACCCTCCCAACTGCGTATGGCGGACATGGCCGCACCGCGCTCGAACGGTATGTAGTGGTCGAAGAAGTCCTCGCCGCCGGCGCGCCGGTCGGCTTTCACTGGGTGGCGGACCGCCAAAGCGGGCCGATGATCGCGCGCTTGGGGACCGAGGATCAGAAGCGCACCATCTTGCCGGCGATCGCGCGCGGCGAAGCCTGTTTTTGTATTGGCATGAGCGAGCCTAATGCCGGTTCGGATTTGGCCTCAGTGCGCTCGCGTGCCGTGCGCACCAGTGATGGGTGGGTGTTGAACGGCACCAAAATCTGGACCTCGAACGCGCATCGCGCGAATTACATGATTGCGCTATTTCGCACGGATTCGGCGACTGACAGCAAGCATGGCGGCCTGTCGCAATTTTTAATCGACATGGGTGCGGCCAAAGGCATCACACCGCGCCCGATCCGCGACCTCACCGGGCGGAGTAACTTCAATGAGGTATCGTTTGTCGATGCCTGGTTACCGTCTGACGCCATTCTCGGTAACGAAGGCGATGGCTGGAAACAAGTCACCGCCGAGCTCGCCTTTGAACGCAGCGGCCCGGAACGCTATTTGTCCTGTTTTATTCTGCTCACCCAGCTGGTTGAAATGCTGAAAGCGCGCGCAAGCCCCGCGGCGCTCGCCAAGCTCGGCGCCGAAATTGCCTGGACTGTAACCCTACGCAATATGTCCCTGTCGGTCGCCGGCATGTTGAACGCCGGTCTGGATCCAAGCTTACAAGCGTCGGTCGTCAAAGACTTAGGCTGCCATTTCGAACAACGCCTGCCAGGTCTCGCGCAAGAACTGATCGCACTGGAGCCGACCTTGGCGGACTCCGGACTCGACTTTCAACAAGTGCTCGGAAATTTGGTGCAATTGGCGCCATCGTTTTCGTTGCGCGGAGGAACTTTGGAAATTCTGCGCGGGATCATCGCGCGAGGCCTGGGTGTGCGATGAACGAAGCGCAACAAATTCTTGACGATAGCGTCAACCGGTTTTTTAACGCGCAAATCGATCGTGACTTTCTGACGCGAATCGAAGCTTCACATTGGGATGACGCGCTGTGGGGCAACTTGGTCGACCAGGGGTTGTCGCAGGTCCTGGTCAGCGACGCACACGGCGGCATGGGGGGCAGTTGGCTCGATGCCTTCATTGTCGCTCGCGCCTGCGGTAAACACGCGGTGCCACTGCCAGTACCGGAACAGCTATTGGCCAACTGGCTCCAAGAACAGGCGGGCTTAACGCCGCGCGCTGGGGTTGCTGGCTTGCTCGTCGCCCCGATCCCCAGCGCCGCCTTAAGCGACAATCAAGTTACGCTTACCGCGGAGCGCGTGCCGTGGGGTCGTCGTGCCGACTATTTCGTGGGTGTGACGAGTACATCGGAACTGCTCGTGCTTGATACCACGGCGGCTCGCGTCATCCCCGACGCGAACCTGGCGCGTGAACCGCGCGATCGGATCACGTTCACCGCCGCCCCAGTGCTCGCGCGAGCGCGAGTGGCCTTGCCGAGTGATGTGGTGCGCACCTTAGGCGCGCTCCTGCGCAGCGCCCAAATCGCCGGGGCGGCCGCGGCCTGTCTTGAGCTCAGCGTTAAATACACCTCCGAGCGCGAACAATTCGGCCGCGCGCTCGCTCAGTTCCAAGCCATTCAACACCAGCTGGCCGAACTCGCGGGCGCGATGGCATCCGTGGATACCATCGCGGCCACGGCCGCGATCGTGATGGACACGCGCGGCATCATGGCCGCCGGTCGCAACGCGCTCTTTGAAATCGCGGCCGCCAAGTGTCGCGCCAGCGAAGCCGTTGAATCGATCACCCGCATTAGCCATCAAGTGCACGGCGCGATTGGATTCACCTACGAGTACGACCTGCAATTCCTGACGCGCCGGTTGTGGTCATGGCGCGCTGAATTTGGCGCGCATGGCGAGTGGGGCGAACACCTAGGACAAATCGCCATCGCAGAAGGCGGCGCAGAGCTGTGGCACTACTTAACCGCGTAACACCGAATCACCCAAGAACTAAGCGAGCAGTTTCATGAGCGACGATCTTTTATTATTCGAAAAGCACGGCCATATCGCGCGCGTGACAATCAATCGGCCAGACAAGCGCAACCCGCTCGGTCTCGCCGGCGATGGTGACGCGTTCCAAGCGGTGGCGAAGCGGATCAATGACGATTTTGATCTGCGCTGCGTGATCATGACCGGCGCCGGTTCGGCATTTTCAGCCGGCGGCGATCTGAAAGCGATGCGCGATCGTAGTGGCGAGTTCGGTGGCGACAATCTGCGCTTGCGCGATCACTATCGCAGCGGCATTCACGGCATCATCAAGGCCATGTGGAGCATTGAAGTGCCGATCGTCGGCGCGATCAACGGCCCCGCCATCGGCTTGGGGGGCGATGTCGCGTCGCTGTGCGATATCCGTTTGTCGGCGGCGAGTGCAAAATTTGGCGCAACCTTTTTGAAGATTGGATTGCTGCCCGGCGACGGTGGAGCCTGGCTCTTACCGCGGATCATTGGCTGGTCGCGGGCGTCGCAGTTGTATTTCACTGGCGACTTAATCGATGCCCCGACCGCGCGCGAATGGGGCCTGGTGTCGGAGGTTTATCCCGATGCCGAACTCATGCTGGAGGCCGAGAAACTCGCCGCGAAGATCTGCATGCAACCCCCGCAAGCCTTGCGCATGACCAAACGCCTGATGCGCGATGGCGTTAATGCGAGCTTCGATGCCATCATGGAAATGTCGGCCGCCATGCAAGTGCTCGTGCAACGCACCGACGATCACATGGAAGCGGTGAATGCCTTCTTCGAGAAGCGTCAGCCGGTGTTTACGGGCAAGTGATGGCCATTCCGTATCAACCGGCGGATCTGGCTGAACCGGCTGATCTGGTCGCCGCCATTCGCAAGCGGCGCGGCGGCGAATTACTAAATCTCGATCGCATGCTGCTGCACAGTCCGCCGTTTGCCCGCGGCTGGAATGCCTTCTTAGGCGCGGTCCGTAGCGAACTCGACCTCGCACCAAAGCTTCGCGAGCTCGCGATCTGTGTGGTCGCGGTGATCAATGGCGCCGACTATGAACTTAATCAACACGCTCCATTGTTCGTGCGCGCTGGCGGTACGGAGGCGCAATTGCAGGCGCTTCGCACCCCAACCGAGGTGCAAAAGAGCAACCATTTCGACGCGCTAGGGAAAGCCGTGGTGGCGCTGACCATCGCGATGTCGCGTGACATCGTCGTCCCGGAACCGTTGATTGCCGAATTGCGTGAACGCTTGCCGAGCGATCGCGAGTTGATCGAGTTGATCGGCACGATCGCCGCCTACAACATGGTGTCGAGATTTCTCGTTGCCACCGGCGTGACGCCGGAATAATTCAATTCACTTTTAAGGAGCACGACGATGGACGAAGCAACCTTTCGAACTGAGATTGCCGCCGCCGGTTGTAAGGAATTTAAAACCGTCGAATGGGAAGCGGGCCGCGCAAACCCCGAACATGCGCATGACTTTAATGCGCATGGCTTCATCTTGCGCGGTGAATTCACCCTAACTACCGCCGACTGGAGCCGCTGCTTAAAAGCCGGTGACACTTTTGCCTTGACGGCGGGCACGGCGCACACCGAGACCACGGGCCCGCAGGGCGTCGAGATCCTAAGCGGCCGTGTCTATTTGAATTAAGCCCGACCGGGTCCTGGCGTTGAGCGGCACGCCCAGGCACCCCGGTGAGCTCGCGTCATTTGCCAGCATCGGCCTTGAGCGCCCCGGCTTTTGCTGCTTTCGCGGCTTGGCGACGGATGTAGTGTTGCAGAGCGACTAGGTCTTTATCGGTCAGTTCCTTGAACTGCGGCATGCCCTGCATTTGGCGGCTGCCCTTGATCACGACCTCGTGAAAGGCTTCTAAAAATAGCGGCGCCTGCGATGCACGTAGATCGGGCGCATAACCACCCGACACCGCACTGCCGCCATGGCACAGCGTACAGTTTCGAACATAGATGTCGCTGCCCTGCTGCGCCAACAAGGGATCGACTTTGAAATCCTCCTTTACCACCGGCTGCGGAATGCGGGGTGGCGGCGATGGCGGCAATACGGATTTACTCTCCAGCGCAAATGTCAGCAGGCGTCGCGGCTGCTCACGATAAGCCCAGCCGTGCTGCGCCGTGATCGTACCCGCGAACGACATACCGCCACCGCCCCAGCCGACCAACAACGACACATATTGCTTACCGTCGACGGTGTAGGTGATCGGCGCGGACGAGATGCCAAGGCCTGCGTCGAACGACCATAATGCCGCGCCGGTCTTCGCGTTATAAATATAAAATTTACCTTCGGCGCGGCCTTGCATGACCAGATTGCCGGCAGTCGTTAACGTACCCGGATTCCAGACGCCGGGTAATTTCACTTCCCACACTTTCTTTTGTTTGACCGGATCCCAGGCCAGTAACCACGACGCATCGATTTTAATCGGCAGTTCGTCACCTTTCGTGAAGCGAACGCCGGGATCCATTTGGAAATCGGTCGCGTGCCAAGTTACCGGGTTCATGCCTTTATCGGAAAACCAACCCGCCATTTCCATGGTGGGGATGTACACCAGACCGGTGTCCTTGTTGTAGGACATCGGTGGCCAGTTATGCACGCCAAAGGCACTGGGATAAATCGTCGTTTCGCCATTTTCGTAGCGTGCGCCGGGTATTTCGATGGGTCGCCCGGTTTTTAGATCGACACGCGAGGCCCACGTGACCTTGCCAATCTTCTCGGCCGAAATCAGTTTGCCGGTGCTGCGATCGATGACGTAGAAGAAGCCGTTCTTCGGCGCATGCATCAAGGCTTTGACCGGTTTGCCGGCGATCTTGAGATCTGCCAGCACCAGATCCATGTTCGAGTTGTAGTCCCATGACTCGCCCGGTGTGGTCTGGTAGTGCCAGATATACTTTCCGGTGTCGGCATCGAGCGCGACAATCGCGCACAGAAATAAATTGTCGCCGCCGCCGGGGCTGCGGATCTTGCGATTCCACGGTGAACCATTGCCGGTGCCGATGTAGAAGCGATTGAACTCTGGATCGTAGGTCAAGCCATTCCAGGTTTGACCGCCACCGCCGTGTTTCCACCATTCACCGGTCCAGGTTTTCGCCGCCATGGCCTGAGCTTCGTCTTCAAAACCCTTGGCGGGATCGCCGGGGACAATATAGAACCGCCAGGCCTGTTTGCCGGTAGCCGTGTCATACGCCGTGACATAGCCGCGCGCCGAACCGACTTCGGTGCCGCCGTTGCCGATCAAGACTTTGTCGCGGAACACGCGCGGAGCGCCGTTGATATAGAGCGGGAGTTTGGGATCGGTGGTTTGCGTGCTCCAGACTTCCTGACCCGTCTTGGCATCGACCGCGATCAGGCGACCATCGCCAGTGGCGACAAACAGTCGACCTTTCCAGTACGCCGCGCCGCGATTTGAATCCCAAAAAATGCGCGCGCGATCGCCGGCGATTTCGAGCACTTTGGGATCATAAGTCCACACCACCTTGCGCGTTCTTAAGTCGACCGCGAAAAGTTTGGTCCAGCTGCCAGTGAAATACATCATGCCGTCGACGACCAGTGGTGTAGAGATCAACGAGCGTTGGTCGGGCAGCTCAAGAAACCAATCGAGTCCCAGTCCTTTTACATTTTGGTCCGTGATGGCCGTAAGCGGGCTGTAGCGCTGCTCACTATAAGTGCGGCCATACGATAGCCAGTTGGCGCCTTGAGATTCATCCGCGATTGCCGCGCCATCGACGGTGGTCTCCGCGTGCACCACGGGCAGCGCCGCGATCAGCGCGGCTGCAGCGAATCTCACTAATTGCTTCATCACCTTCTCCCTCGACTCGAATAGTTGATTGGATTTCCGCGTTATTGTTTCGCGGTCTCGATCGATTTATTGGCTTGGCGCCGAATGTAATGTTGAAGCGCCACTAAATCACTGTCCGTCAATTCGCGGAACGCTGGCATACCGGCTTTTTTGCGCACACCACTAACCACGACTTCACGTAAACCATCCAAGAACAACGGAATGGGCGAAGCGCGAAGATCAGGCGCATAACCCCCCGACACCGCGCCGCCGCCATGACAGGTCACACAATTCTTCAAGAACAAATGACTGCCCTGCTCGGCTACTAGCGGATCGACTTTAAAATCATCCTTGATGAGGGGTGTGGCCATTTGCGGCGGCGGTGACGGCGGTAACACCGCGCCACCTTCAAGACTGAAAATTAACAGGCGTCGCGGATGCACGCGATACCCCCACCCGTGCTGCGCGGTGATCGACCCCGCCATTGATACGCCAGCGCCACCCCAGCCGGTCAGAATCGCCAAGTATTGTTTACCGTCGACGCTGTAGCTGATGGGCGGTGCCGAAAGGCCAACGCCGGTGTTGAACTTCCAGACTTCCTTGCCGGTATCCGCACGATAGCCGACGAGCATGCCGTCGGCGCGTCCTTCGAACACCAAATTCCCGGCGGTGGTGAGCGTGCCTGGATTCCACACGCCAGGCAGCTTGACCTCCCACACTTTTTTCTTGGTTACCGCATCCCACGCAATCAACGCGCTGGCATCGAGTTTCACCGGGACATCTTCACGCATTAAATCCACGCCCGGATCGAATTGAAAGCTGGGCGATTCCCATTTCACCAAATTGAAACCTTTATCAGTAAAGACTGCCGGAATATCCATGATCGGGATGTAGGTAAGACCGGTTTGCGGATTGAATGACATGGCGTGCCAGTTATGCACGCCTAAAGCGCTCGGGTTAATCAGTGTTTCACCAGTTTCATAGCGCGCATTCGGCGCTTCAACGGGGCGACCGGTTTTCAGATCGACATGCGTCGCCCAGGTCACATTGATCAGCTTGTCGGCTGAAATGAGCTTGCCGGTGGCGCGGTTGATCACGTAGAAAAATCCGTTCTTAGGCGCGTGCAACAAGGCCTTGACGGGCTTGCCATCAATTTTGAGATCGGCCAGCACCATGTCCATATTCGAGTTGTAATCCCACGACTCGCCCGGCACCGTTTGGTAATGCCACACGTACTTGCCGGTGTCTGCATCGAGTGCGACGATCGCGCACAAGAACAAATTGTCGCCGCCGCCGGGGCTGCGGATCTTGCGATTCCACGGCGAACCATTGCCGGTCCCAAGATAGATTCGATTGAATGCCGGATCGTACGTAAGCCCGTTCCAGACCGTGCCTCCACCACCGTGTTTCCACCACTCGCCAGTCCAAGTTTTCGCCGCCATCGCTTGCGTTGCGTCTTCAAAGCCAGCGGCGGGATTACCCGGCACGGTATAGAAACGCCAGACTTGTTTGCCGGTCGCCGCGTCATACGCAGTCACGTAACCGCGCAATGGACCCCACTCCGTACCGCCATTGCCGATGATGATTTTGTCGTTGAAGGCGCGTGGCGCGCCATTGATGAAATACGGCTTCGCGGGGTCGACAGTCATCGTGCTCCAGACTTCCGTGCCACTCTTCGCATCAACCGCATTGAGGCGACCATCCCCCGTGGCGACGTAAACCTTGCCCTTCCAATACGCGACGCCGCGATTCGAATCCCAAATCACGCGTCCGCGATCACCCGCCGCGTCGATGACCTGGGGGTCATAGGTCCATAGGACCTTTTGGGTTTTGAGATCGAGCGCGATGACGATGCTGTAGCTGCCACTGAAATACATGACGCCGTCAACGACGAGCGGCGTGGCGAGCAGCGATTTGTGGGCGGGGAGATCGAGAAACCAATCGAGCGCGAGCTTGCTGACATTATCCGCCGTGACCTGGCGCAAGGGGCTGTAGCGTTGCTCGCTATAGGTTCGGCCATAGGACAGCCAATTAGCGCCTTGCGCGTCATCGGCAATGGCCCTGCCATCGACCACGGTCGTCGCGTGTATGGCCGCGCTGAACGCGACACTGTAGAGCAAGCCGCTAACGACCGATAATCGCATATTTGACACTCCCCTCGATTAACTATACCCGGCGATTCATTCGGATCTAATCCCCTTAGATAAAGCAACGCAGATTGACCGCTCGTTTAGGTTAACCCGACGCGCGTCAAACCCCTCGTGAATATCATGTTTCTCGCCAATTATCCCCCTCTTGGCCCGCGCCTCGCAGCCCTCCATTCTGTATACGGAATCGCGCGAACCCTACTTCGCGGCGCACGGCTGGTACCGGCATTCGTCCTTTACCGCCAATGGTTATCCGGCAGTCATCATGGCGCGCGATCTGAAACTAGAACGGACTACAGCCTCGATCGCTATATTCGGTCGCACCAAACAAAGCCCTCATAAGCCCATTCCGCCATTGGCGTACCTGGCCACCGAAGCGGCAAAGATCGAGCATCTCCAGCCGTAACTCCATCACGCGTGTCAACGGTAATTTCACCTCCAGCGGCGCGTGCGTGGTGCCGCTTACCAAGGTCATCACGCAGAAGTCTTCGTTGCGCTGATCGTCATGCTCCACGCGTTCGCAGAATTTGGGATCTTTGATCGCCGCACCGCCCAGCCATACTTCGTGATTGCCACGGCCGAGCGACCAGCGCGCGAAAAGCTCGGCCCACGGCGGCGCCCAGCGGGGCTTCAACAGTTTGGCCGCCTGTTTCGGATCGCTCGCAAAGGGGCTGCCCCATTCGCGAACCCTAAACGATTCAGGCAACGCCACCGGCGGATACGGAAACTCCGCGATCAGCGGCGGGTAATTCGAATACCGTTGCATGTCGATCGGGTCGATGCGTAACCGGACGCGCGCGGGTCGATCAAAGCGTAAGAGATCGCCAAATTGCGATAACGACCAATGCACCGGATCTGGCCCGCACTTCTGGACCAGATTGTTATTGGCGGGATCTTTTGCCGGATCTTGCTCCATGCCACGCATGACATAGAACAGCGCGCAATCGTCGCTCGCGAAATCGGCGTTATGAATCGGCTGCCAGCCCCAGAAGATGCTGAGCTGGCGCGCGCCAATGACGAGTCCGATGAGGAGCAAGAACCCGAAGATAAGGCGGCGAACCATCGTGTCAGGGTGCCATAGCGATGTCGATTAAACTAGCGTCGCAACCTCACGCGGTCATTGGTCACTTTCGTGTGGGAGCAACTTTAGTCGCGAATAGAGATCCGTCGCTAAAGCGGCTCCCACCTCGTATCGCTCAATCGTACTTCAGGTACTTAAAGCGCTGATCTTCAGGCGTGCCTTCCAGCGCCCCGTGTTCATCGAGCGCTGGTTGCCACATGAGGACCGCCTCGATTTTCGCGGCGAGCTCAAAGTCTTTGTCGGTAATCCCTTTCGCCGCATGATTCTGCAATTTCACGGTAACGAAGGCGTACGAGACATTGAGATCCGGATGATGCCACGCGGCTTCGGCCAGATGGCCGATAGTGTTAACAGCCATCAAGGTACCCTTCCACCCCGAGGTCTTGTAGGTACGCCGGATCCAGCCTTCCTTTAACGTCCACTTCGGCAGAATTTCGCGTAACTTGGTTTCGGTTTCGGCCTCGCTATAGACCTTTTCTGATTTACGTTCTCGCCAACTCATTGGAACCTCCTAGCCATTAGTGGCTGTCTGGAAATAAGTTCGCGAAGGTGCCGGATCGCCGCGCGATCGAGTGTCCCTTCGCGCCGCCCGCCCGCGCACAGCGCGCCACGAAAGCCGAGATAGTCGCTTTCGTGAACCAGCAAATCCGACACATCACTGGCGCGTAAGCTACCCGCAAGCCCAGTCATCAAGCCGAGTTTAAGCGCCGCCGTCACGAACGCGGCAATCGCAGTTGAGGACATTCGCTCGGTCAGGGAACCCTGCGTTTTCTCGGCGGTATCGAGCATCACGCCTTTGAATCCGAGCTTGGCCAAACGCGCGAGGTCGCCCGCGGTGGGTGGCGCTTCAGCAAAACATACCGCGATTGCCTTCGGCATGATGGCCACCGCGTCAGCAAGCGCACCGTTCAAAGCCACCGATCGCCTGCGCGCGTACATTCCAATCTTGACGTAGTCGACGCCGGTGCGCGCCAGGGCCGACACGCGCGGGCCGATCAGCCCCGGCGTGTCCCAACAATCGCCAATGGTCGCGCTGATCGGCAGCTGGCCTGCAAAGCGCGCCACCACCGCGCGAATCACGTCTTCACTAACAGCACCCAACGCACCAGCTCGCGGCTCTTTTAGATCTAGCCAATCACAACCAGCGCTAACCGCTACCGCCGCCTCGGCCACATCGCGAACGCTAGCAAGTAAGGCCGTCATGCGGGGGTGACACTCGTAGCATTCGCGTGTCGCGGATGGCTCCGCACCGCCGCGACTAGCCATGCCCACGCTTCGCGTTCGTCGTCGCCGGCCGTCTTGTCTACCGCCCTTTGCAAGTAGGTAAGTTCGGACGCGACGTTGCTTGGTGCAAGCCAGTCCAGGCGCGACACCAGGATGGCGAGTTCAACCACCGCGGCCTGTGCGCGATTGAAACCGAGGAACGGTCGGTGCACGGTTTCTTCCACCACGCGACAAAGAAATTCGGGTCGTTCGCGATGTTCATGTACTGCCGACACTTCGAGTTCCCAGTGTGCGAGTGCGGCGCGGAGGCGGGGTACGCCGACCTTGGTCGACGCCTCGGTTGGCCACGTTCGTCGACCAGTAAGACAGCCGGCAATCACTCTCACGTCATCAACAAAATTGAGTACCGCGCGCGGCGTTAGTCGTAGATTCTCCAGCGTCCGCGACGGCACAAACGGCGCCAGCACGACCACGCCGTCGCGCACACGATAACCGAGCGGGGTGATGTGTACGGCGCCCGAGGACGAGACTGTGGTGATGACGGCTTCGCGGATCATCGGGCTCTCACTTAAGTCAGCGTTATCATAGGTTCATATCAACCAAAGCGATGGGTGCTGTGGACCACTTCCTGCGAGACTCGTGCCCACCACTCGAGTGCGTGCATGCCAGGTGCGCACTCACCCGGCCGATTTGTTGGTCTTTACAGTCACGCAGCCGGCGCTGTAGTACGTGGCATGGATGGTGCACATAGTTCATGAACGCAGCGCCGTGCATTCGTAGTCTTGAATTGTGGCAGCGTGGGCAACATGCCTCAAGCGTGTTTTCGCTACTCTTATTTGGGAGATTCATAATGGCTTGGCAAACTCCGTCGTTCTCCGACGTGCGTTTTGGCTTCGAAGTCACGATGTACATCAACAACCGTTGATCGTCAGCGTATAGATGCCGCCCTGAGAGCGCGTCGCTCTCAGGGTCTATCCAGGACACGCACCACTCTCGATCCTTCCCGTCCTACGCACATTCAATTAGAAAAAATCGTGGTCCAACTCGCCGTTCCCCGTCCGCGCGTTACCGCGACCGACGCCTGGTCGCGCGCCGAATTTGAACGCCGTCTACGCGACAAGGAACGGTTCTACCATATTCATCATCCCTTTCACGTCGCGATGAACAGCACAGGAGTTGCCCGCGAAGCAGTTCGCGGGTGGGTAGCGAATCGCTACTATTATCAAACCGCGATACCGATCAAGGACGCGGCGGTCATGGCCAATTGCCGCGACCGTAACGCGCGGCGCCTGTGGATCACGCGCATTCTCGATCACGATGGCGCCGACGGCGACGAAGGCGGGATCGAAGCCTGGTTGCAACTGGCGAGTGCCGTGGGTTTAAGCCGGACGGAAGTCGAGAACGAAGAACATGTGTTGCCGGGCGTGCGTTTCGCCGTGGATGCCTATGTGAATTTCGCGCGCAATGCCACGTTCGAAGAAGCCGCTTGTTCGTCGTTAACCGAGTTGTTCGCGCCCATCATCCACCAAAAACGCCTCGATAACTGGCCCGAAATTTATCCGTGGATCGAGGCCAACGGCTATCGCTACTTTCGTAAGCGTTTGAGCGAAGCGCGGCGCGATGTCGAACATGGACTGACCGTGACGCTAGATCACTTTAGGACTCGCGCCGAGCAAGAATACGCACTCAATATTCTACAATTTAAATTAAATGTGCTATGGACCATGCTCGACGCGATGTGGATGGCCTACATCGAAATGAAACCACCGTTCTTTTCGTGCGCCGAAGCAAATGATTGACTCCCTGGCCTTAAACCTCATTCCACGAATTGCGCCCCTGTATCGATTGCAATGGGAAGAGGCGCAAGGCTGTCATGTGCTGCTATATCCAGAAGGCATGGTTAAATTGGGCGGCAGCGCCGGAGAAATCATGAAGCGCATCGATGGTAAAACTTCGGTGGCCGCGCTTATCGAGGACTTAAAAAGTGCCTTTCCCGGAGTCCCAATCGACGGCGATGTAAAAACTTTTATCGAGACTGCCTATAC
>JAYUEZ010000169.1:0-5989 GCA_043738965.1 Gammaproteobacteria bacterium | reverse complement strand
GCCGCGATGAGATCGATCTACTGGTCACCACGAATCCCGATCAAGGCGTGCAACCGCTGCGACGCGTCGCCTCGGGTGGCGAATTATCGCGAATTAGTCTGGCGATTCAAGTCGCGACCGCCGCGATCTCAAGCGTATCGACCCTCGTCTATGATGAGATCGATACCGGTATCGGCGGGCGGGTAGCGAGCTCCGTGGCCAAACATTTGCAAGCCGTCGCCCGCGCCCGCCAAGTGCTGTGCATTACCCATCTTGCGCAAGTCGCGTCGGCGGGGGAGCACCATCTCTTTATCACAAAGGCGGTCACGGAAGGGACAACGAATACCCAAGCCACCTATTTAGGCGCCGAAGACCGAGTCGAGGAAATTGCGCGGATGTTGGGTGGCGAGCAACTCACGGCGCGCTCGCGTGCGCATGCTAAGGAGCTATTAACCGGTTAGCCTCAGTCGCGCGTTGGCTTACGCTTTACGTACAACACGAGACTGTGATCCTGAAGCTCGAAGCCGTGGGATGCGACCACCGCGCGCTGGCGGCGCTCAATCTCTTCATCGAAGAACTCAATGACCTGCCCCGTGTCCAAACACACCATATGATCGTGATGCGGCCCTCGCGCCATTTCGAAAACCGCATGCGTGCCATCAAAATTGTGCCGTTCGACAATACCGGCCGTTTCAAATTGCGTAAGGACACGATAGACAGTTGCAAGACCGACGTCCTCGCCCGACTCCAGCAACGCACGGTAGACGTCTTCGGCGCTCAAATGACGATCGCCAGTACGTTCCAACATCTCGAGGATGCGCAGGCGAGGCAACGTGGCTTTAAGCCCGGCTTTTTTTAGTGCGTAGGTATCCACGCATGTGCCTCACAGTGAGCGCGCAGGTCGCGCAAGTCGTGGTCGCCCGGATCCCCGGTGCGTTATACTGCCAAGCTCCGCGCCCGGAAGTGGCGGGGGCCGAGCACATCTTAACACCATCACACGCGATTGAAGGGCGCTTTTGCCGCCGCGCGACACGAGATCCAAGCCGATGAAGCTAGCCGCTCTCTCCACCCTCGTGATTGGCATCGGCACGCTGGCGGGCTGCGCGCGACACGAACTACCGCGCCCTGCCGACCTACCAAGTTTTGGTGATCTGCCGTTCGTGCATCGTATCGATGTGCAGCAGGGCAATGTCGTCACGCAGGAAATGATCGCGCAGCTCGCCGTTGGCATGGATAAGAAAAAAGTTAATTTCGTGATGGGCTCCCCGATTATTTTGGACACCTTTCATTCGGATCGGTGGGACTACCTGTATAGCTTTCAGCCGGGGCATGGGCACGCGGAACGACGCCGGATAACGTTGTATTTCGCGGACGAAAAGCTCGCGCGCATTGAAGGTGACGTGAAACCTGCGTCCGGCAAACTGATCGTCGATACCCGCCAAGATATGACGGTTGAGGTCCCGGGCGATTTCAAGCCGGGAATCGTGACTCGCATTAAAAACAAACTTCCGTTCGTGGGTGAGAAGAAACTACCGCCCGAGGCCGACAAGGCCGCAAAAAAAGTCGCCACCGCGAAGGATAGTTTGGATGACGCACCGGAAACGACGGTGGCGCACCCCCAACCAACGATCACGCCAATCGAACGCGCCGCACGAGAAGACGCGCCCGGACCTGGCGTACTCGCCAAACTGAAAGAGGCGATACCGTTTACCGGCGACAAGGCACCGGCGAACGAACCGTCTGAAATACGCGTTAGCAAGGAATCACCCGCCGCCGCGGCGAACAAAGATGCCGGAGCTGCGAACGCGAGTGATGCGCAGGATAGCGCAGAGAAGGTTAAGGCGGCCGAGGCCACCAGCGCGCCCGCGGAGCCGAGCATGCTCGCCAAACTAAAACAGGCGCTGCCGTTCTCCGACAAGCCATCCGGGGACATCGCACCAGAAACCGCGCCGGCGAAGACGGAGCACGAACACTCTCAGACACCTGCCGATACGACCACGCGCGAAGACAGCAATGACGGTAGCGGCAACGATGAGTCGGTCGCGGTGGTCCCGCCACCGCAAACCCCGGCGCGTGGACCGTTGATAAATGAACTCGAAACTCCCGAACCGGATCCGTATCCGGTCACAGGCGATGCCAAGGCGGCGCTCGCGAAGGATCCGCCTGAAACCGGAAATGAAGTCGTCGTGCCGGAAAAGCCGACGAAGAAGAAGCCGGGATTTTTCTCGCGTTTGCTCGGTAAGGGTGACAGCAAGGACGATCGCGTGGAGCCCGACAATCGCGAGCGACGACGGTTAAAAGACGTAACGGATCCCGACGCGAACTAGAACTCATCTCAAAAATCATTCTGGAGCGCCCATGCGTTGTTGCGCAACTTCCTCCGGTGCTCATTTACTCCGTGTAAACTCCGCTCCTCGAAAAGTCGCGCGCCTAGTCTGGACACCCCAGAATGATTTTTGAGATGAGTTCTAGTTGTCGATAAAGCAGCTCCTCGAAAATAAAGTTCCTTGCGCGACGACACACTAGCGCCGGTCTCGGCCCTTTTTTGATTGTCGCTGGCTGCCGCGCCAGCGGCGCGCTTCCTTCGGATCAACGCTGAGTGGACGATAGACCTCGACCCGCTCGCCCGCCGCGACTGGTGCGTCTAGCGCGCGAATCACGCCGAATACCCCAACCCGATTGGACGCGAAATCGACTTCGGGAAAGCGTTCAGCGAACCTAGCGCGTTCGAGCACATGGCGTACGGTTGCGCCTAGCGGCACCATAATCTTCGCTTCAAATTGTCCCTCCGGTCGCGCGTAGATGAGATCAACTTCGAAGGTTTCAACTGCCATGCAACACCACTGCACGCTGTTTGAAACAATTTACCAATGAACCGGTCATGACCTTGAATAAGGGGCCGATGGCCGCGCCGACGATGCGATTAGCGAACTCAAAATCGAGTGTGAGCGTAACGCGGCAACCGAGCGCGTTTTCAGCAAAGTGCCAAGTGCCATGCAAGCGCTTGAATGGGCCATCGACCAAACGCAGCTCGATCTCGTGCGGGGCGCGAAGATGATTATCGGTAGTGAAGCTGTAGTGCAGTCGGCCTTTGCGCACGTCTAACCGTGCGCGCGCCAGGCTCGGAGTTCTAATCGTGACCAGAGCGCGCTCGCACCACGGCAAGAACTCCGGGTAACGCTCGACGGCATCGACGAGCGCGAACATTTGCGCTGCTGAAAACGGCACGACTTCGGTTTGCGTGATGGTTGGCATGGCTTGGTGATCAATTTAAGCGCGATCAAAGCGTTCCCTTGACCACTAAGTCAAGCTGCTCAATCCCCAGATCACACAAGCATCGCTCGCCTTCGGCCACGGTCGCTGAGCGCCTGCGCAAACCCCGCTTTGGCACGCCACTGCTATACTGCCGGGACTTTCCACGCGGCGTGCAGTCCTCTCGATCATGACCAGTGCCAACAAGAAATCTTCCGCCTCGGACAGCTCGATCGCACAAAACAAAAAGGCTTATCACGATTATTTTATTGAGCAGCGCTTTGAAGCGGGGTTGGTCCTTGAAGGCTGGGAAGTTAAGAGTCTGCGCGCCGGGAAAGCCCAAATTCGCGACTCCTACGTCTTACTAAAAGGGGGCGAAGCGTTCTTGTTTGGGTCGTTAATCAACCCACTGCCCTCCGCGTCTACTCATATCACCACAGATGCTCAACGCACGCGGAAGCTCCTGCTCCATCGCCTGGAAATCGACCGTCTCATTGGGGCGATCGAGCGTAAAGGGTATACCGCCGTGGCGCTCGCGCTGTATTGGAAAAAAGGTCGCGCCAAGTGTGAATTAGGTCTCGCCAAGGGCAAGAAGCAGCACGATAAGCGCGAGACGGAAAAAGAGCGCGACTGGCAGCGTGATAAATTGCGCATTCTTAAAAATCGCTAGACCGTGCTTGAAATTTGGCGTCGGCGGCCACATTTTCATTTGTGTCGGAGCAGTATCGCAGCGTATGCTGCGTACCGAACCTTGGGGGCGACTTGGTTTCGACGTGGGTCGCGAAACCGAAGGGGCATGTCGAGGTGCAGTGACCTCGTAAATCCATCTGCAATCTATTAGTTGCCAACGACGACAACTACGCACTCGCTGCTTAAAACCCAGTAGGGTGCCGTCCGACTGAAGCCGTGCTGGTGCGTTCAGGTTTCGGGCGTCATATCTCACCGGATCGCGTAGCGGCTCGCCCGGGGCCAAAGCGCTAAACCCATACGGGCTCGCTGCGCGTCTTCCCTGCCTGTCGGGTAGCGCATGGTTAAAACAGTAGACAGGATACACATGTAGAACCGACGGCAGAGGACTTGCGGACGCGGGTTCGATCATAGGGTCGCGCCAGTCTGTAAAGACCGGCAGAAAACGGAGCTCACATCGGTGAAACCTAACCCGTTGGATTGGAACGGTAGGGCAACGCCGAGGGGTAAGTAGAAGGCTAACTTCAGGCTTGCCCTGTAGAGACTCATAGCGCCGCTGATGCCCGGAATGGCACGAGCGGTAACTAGGATTCGCTTGGATACTACGAGCGAATAATACGCTCCGCATCCCGATGTCGGGATGAAGGCATAGTCCAGCCCGAGCCGAAAGGTTTGGAAAAGCTGTCCCGCCGCCTCCACCAATCATAATCCACCCCGCCCGACGCGGCGGGGTGGATGGCCTTCGGCATCCCAATATCAAACGCTCTAATCTGACATTTATCCGATCGCCTGCGTCCCGGCGAGACTTCAATCGTGGAGTTGGCGTTCCCCATTAGTAAGCGGCGGTCGCGGATTCCGGCCGCCGCGCGCGCATTAACCCACGTCGATCTCGATCTTGCGCGCCTTCGCATGCTCGGCTTTCGGAACATGTAACTTGAGAACGCCGTTCTTGAATTCGGCGCCCACCTTTTCACGATCCAGTTCTTGGCCAAGCGTGAAAGCCCGATGGTAGCGGGGCAAATAAACCTCGGAATGGCTCGCTTCAATATGCGTCGCGAAGGGCAAGGTAACCTCGCCTTCGATGTTGAGCACGTCAGCCTCGACGCGCACGCGAAGCTTGTCCTTTGATACCCCAGGTAGATCGGCATACAGGGTGATCCCTGAATCGTCCTCGATCACGTCGACCGGGGGCAGCATCGTACTTTCTTCATAGCGCGCCGGTTGATTCTTGGTGATATTAGTGTTGGTCATGGTTGTCTCTCCTCACGTCTCAATGGATTTCGATGCGGCAGGGCTGCGCCGACGCGCGGCGCTTGATATTAATGTGCAGCACGCCATCGTTGTATTTCGCCGTCACGCGCTCGGGGTCGACATCGTCGGACAAACTCACCGCGCGGCTGAAACGGCCGGCAAAACGCTCGTTAATATGCACGGCCACCTTTTTATCATCGGCTGGCAAGTCGCTAAGCCGCGCGCCAGACACTGTCAGCACGCCGCGCTCGATCGTAACGTTGAGCGTTGTCGGATCTAGACCCGGCGCGAATACATACATCTCGACAGAATCGGGGGTACCGCCGACGTTCACCGCAGGAAAGCTATTGCGGCCAAATCCGCGAATGCCGGTTGTGGGGCCCGCGAACCGCTGGACCTTGCGCTGCAAGCGATCCAGTTCGGCGACTAGGTCGCTGGGAAACAAGGTTCGATACATCGTTTCTCTCCTTTCGCATGGAACGCCGCCAGCCATTCTGGCGGCTTCGGTGGACAGCTATGGGCTTCAATTCGCGTTTTCAAGGTTTGATTGAAACTGTCGTCCGAAAACGGACTAACCGAAGCGACCGCGCACCGACGCGCGAGTTCTATCCGGATATCTCTACAGAGTCCGATGTCGGCGCGCACCTGAAGGGAGTTTAACCAGACGTATGCGATACTGTCGGACGCTGGTATTTCCGATCGGCCGGTATTTCCGATCGGATTGAGCCGCGGTTTCACGCATCTGATCGCACCAGCAATCCCGGTAATTAAACATCATTTAATTTCGCGCACACAATTATTTCTTGACAGTGACCCCAGT
>JAYUEZ010000168.1:0-39949 GCA_043738965.1 Gammaproteobacteria bacterium | reverse complement strand
CATTGTCCAATATTCCCCACTGCTGCCTCCCGTAGGAGTCTGGGCCGTGTCTCAGTCCCAGTGTGGCTGATCATCCTCTCAGACCAGCTACCGATCGTTGCCTTGGTAGGCCATTACCTTACCAACTAGCTAATCGGGCTTAGGCTCATCTGGTGGCGCGAGGCCTTGCGGTCCCCCGTTTTCCCCCTCAGGGCTTATGCGGTATTAGCCCGAGTTTCCTCGGGTTATCCCCCACCATCAGGCAGATTCCTAAGCATTACTCACCCGTCCGCCACTCGTCGCCAGGGTTACCCCCGCGTTACCGTTCGACTTGCATGTGTTAAGCATGCCGCCAGCGTTCAATCTGAGCCAGGATCAAACTCTTCAATTGAAGTTTTCGCCGAGTGTTACCTCGACAATTCAGTTCGATAGGCTCGGCAATTAGGTTCACTAAAGACCGATACTATCTAAAAGTTTTCGCTTTTGATTCGGCTTTAGCGCCCACACAAATTGCATGGTCAGACTAATTTTTAAAGAAGCTCGAAGACTAGGATGTCTCCGCAGGAGGACGCGCATTATACGCGCGGACTCATTTACGTCAACCGCAGAATTTAATTATTTTTCCAGGATCTATTAGGCCATCGTTAATCGGCATCACCAACGACTGCCACTGCGCAGTATTAGCTGATTTTAATTCGCGCCAAGCGCCGTTTTCCGACACGGACGATAAGCGATGTGCCCGCCTGCAGCGACAGTTTCGCGTTATCTACTCGAACATCGTCAAAACGGACTGCTCCTTGAGCCACCAATCGATGCGCATCAGAGGTACTCTCGACCAGATTCGCACGCTTAAGAAGCTGGACTACGTCAATTTTACCGGCGTCCGATTTAACGGATATTTCAGCGATATCTTCTGGCGCCACGCGATTGGTAAAGCGGGCAACGAATTCTGATTGGGCCTGTGCGGCGGCCTGTGAACCGTGAAACCGGGCGACTATTTCGTGCGCCAACTCATACTTAGCGTCACGAGGGTTACGCCCATTCGTTACCTCGTTCGCCACCTCCTCTATTTCGTGCTGTCTGCGGAAACTCAACAAATCGAAATACCGCCACATCAAAGTATCCGAAATCGACATCAATTTCCCGAACATCGAGCCAGGTGACTCGCTAATGCCAACGTAATTATTGAGGGACTTGGACATCTTTTGGACTCCATCGAGTCCCTCCAGAAGTGGCATCGTTACAACCACTTGGGGGCGCCGGCCGTACGTTTCCTGGAGGTGACGACCGACCAATAAATTGAACTTCTGGTCAGTTCCCCCAAGTTCGATGTCTGCATTCAATTCGACGGAGTCGTATCCTTGAATAAGCGGGTATAGAAATTCGTGAATGGCAATCGGCCGTCCAGTCTCGTGTCGAACGCGAAAATCTTCGCGTTCTAGCATCCGAGCCACCGTATATTTACCTGCCAGGCGAACGAGATCGGCGGCGTTCAATTTACTCATCCAGGTCGAATTGAACTCGATTCTCGTTCGTTCCCGGTCGAGTATCTTGAAGACCTGATCGCAATAGGTCTGCGAATTTTCCTTTACCTGCGCGGCAGTGAGCGGGGGGCGGGTTACTGATCGACCAGTTGGATCGCCAATCAAGCCCGTAAAGTCGCCAATTAAGAAGACCACCGAATGGCCTTGTTCCTGAAATTGTCGCATCTTGTTCAAGACCACAGTGTGTCCTAGATGCAGATCGGGGGCTGTTGGATCGAAGCCGGCCTTGATCGTCAGCCGTTTACCGCTCTCAATTAGCTGCGTGAATTCTTTGTCGATTAATACTTCGGCGGCTCCACGTCGAAGTTCGGAAATTTGCTCGGATAACATCGATGGCCAGGATTGTTGATTTGCTGGTACCAAAGCCTAGCATAATCCCGATCACCCCATCCGTTGACCGATTGCTGATTGGCAGCTATGGTTCACCGGCTCATCTGGGTAGGGGGACTAAGGTGGCTTATTCCAAGAAAATTGCTTGGCACGACAGTGCTGTGCCTACGACCGGTCATCTGCCGTTTAGGCTGGATCGCGGATTAAATCTGTCAGTACTAATGATTGCTGGAATTCTAACTACAGGCTTCTTTGGTATCCGGCAATCTTTCGACGCCGCTTCTATTGCAAATGACTCAGCGGTAATTCCCCGGAATACTGGCCTAGAGCGCGTCGGGCTCAAAGCATCGAGCGTCCATGTCGCGACTGCCTTGTCCGCGCACCGAATAAGACTCCCTTTTGAGCCTCGGGTCGCTGGACTAGCAACTCGTACGCTCCTCGATGAGAGCACGAGCGTGCAGGACACTTCGAATATCGATTATTCAGGGAATGAATGGCGTACGGTGGCCGTTAAGTCCGGCGACAATTTGTCGAAAATTTGGGATGGTATCGGGGCGACCCGCGACGATCTCCCGGCACTGATCGACGCCGATCCGAAGGCGCATCGCGCGTTAGTCAATCTAACGCCTGGGCAAATTCTACACTTTCGATTTAGCGACTCGAGCGTACAAGAGCTAGTGTATGAACAAAGCTCTTTGACCTCACTTCGATGCACACGCGAAGGAGAGAAATTTCGCCCCGAGTGGTTAACGGTTAAGCCTGAGATCCGCGTCGCAACCGCGACCACGGAAATTACCCGCTCATTATTCGTTGACGGTCAAAAAGTCGGGTTACCGGACAAGACCATTCTTGAATTCATTAACATATTTGGCTGGGATGTCGATTTCCTACGCGATCTGCGGCCCGGAGATCGGTTCAGCGTCGTATTCGAGGAAATTTATAAAGGCACCCAGAAAATCGGGAATGGCAGAATCCTAGGCGCCGAGTTCTTCAACGATGGTAAACGGCTGACGGCCGTTTACTACAAGAACAAGCAGGGCATAGAGGGTTATTTCTCGGATGCCGGCCAAGCCATGCGCAAAGCGTTCTTGCGCACTCCAGTAAATTTTACGCGGATTAGCTCGGGCTTTAGCCTGGCGCGGAAACACCCCATTCTTAACACAATTCGTGCGCACAAAGGTGTCGATTACGCCGCGCCCCTCGGCACTCCGGTGCGCGCGGTTGCGGATGGAAACGCTGAATATGTCGGTTGGCAGGCAGGTTACGGCAATGTCATCGTTCTTAAGCATGGCGATACCTACAGTACGTTGTACGGACACCTTTCACGATTTGCTAAAAGCTTGTCCAAAGGCATGCGAGTAACCCAGGGCGATACCATCGGGTTTGTGGGGCAAACCGGGTTAGCCACCGGAACTCATTTGCATTACGAGTTCAGGATTAACGGCGTCCATCACGATCCGCTAGCGGTCAAGCTACCTAATTCGTTCCCAATTGAACGTCGATTTCTCGCTGACTTTAAACAAAAATCCGCCATCGTCGTCGCCCAACTAGACAATTTGAATGACCGCCCGAAAGATGCCTCCCTGCAGCCTTCAATGGTGGCGCGTGCCGAACAACCAGCGAATCAATAAACGCGGACGACTCGTGTCGATCATTCTCATTGCTTTTAAGACGCGACGCTAACTTCGGGCCTCTGAATGGCCTATTACATAGGTCTTATCTCCGGTACCAGTGCAGACGCGATTGATGCGGCGCTGGTCGACATTACTGATTCGAAAATCGTTCTCTCCCGTTATCTCGAATCGCCATATCCGCGCGACATTCGAAGCCGCATTGAGCGGTTGATTAACGCTACCGCCGGTAGCTTGACGGCGGCAGAGTTCGGACTGCTTGATCGTTTAATCGGTGACGCCTTTGCGAATGCCGCGACGAATCTTCTCGCGGCAGCGGGTATTGAAAGCGCGCAGGTGCGCGCCATCGGTAGTCACGGACAGACGATATTTCACGCCCCGAATTCAGAGCCGCCCTTCAGCGTCCAGCTCGGAGATCCCAATGCCATTGCCTTTGCGACAGGAATTACGACTGTCGCTGATTTCAGGGGCATGGACATCGCGGCAGGAGGCCAAGGTGCACCATTAGTGCCGCCGTTTCACGCTGCAATGTTCAAGCGTGAGGATTGCGATGTCGCCGTAGTAAACATTGGTGGGATTGCGAACGTCACTTTGTTGCCAAGCCGGTCTGACGCACCGGTAATCGCCTACGACACCGGACCCGGGAATACCCTGCTCGATCATTGGGTGCACCAACATCAAGGCCTCGCCTATGACGCCGATGGTGGCTGGGCGCGTACCGGTCAGCTAGTAGCAGCGCTACTGGATGAATGCCTGCGCGATCCCTATTTTGCGCAGCCATCGCCTAAATCCACCGGCCGCGAATACTTTAATCGTCAGTGGCTAGATGGAAAATTAAAGACCTCATCGACCGCGACCGCGCCCGCAGTCGATGTTCAGCGCACGTTGGTTGAATTGTCGGCGTTAACGGTTACACGGCAAATTCAACAGAAAATGCCGAAATGCGCGGAAATAATCTTATGTGGCGGGGGGGTGCGGAATGGATTCTTGGTTGAAATCATCGCCACCACCACGCCTGCGGCGGTCACGACAACAGACGCTTACAAAGTCCCTCATGCGGCAGTTGAAGCAATGGCTTTCGCGTGGCTAGCCCATCGTCGAATATCCGGGCTTTCTGGAAATCTTCCGTCAGTGACCGGCGCGAAACGAGCTGTGCAATTGGGCGGAATATACAGTTCAGAAGTGCATAAGGCGCCGCCGAATGTCTAGACCGAAAACGACGAACCGCAGCCGCAGGTCGTTTGCGCCATCGGATTGCGAATGACGAATTGCGCCCCTTCCAGCCCCTCGCTGTAGTCAATTTCAGCGCCGGTCAAGTATTGGATGCTCATCGGATCGACCAGCAACTTGACGCCCTGATTTTCGACCACGATGTCGCCATCGGTTTCGTTCTGATCAAAAGTAAAGCCGTATTGGAATCCGGAGCAGCCGCCGCCCGAAATAAAAACTCGAAGCATTAAGGCGTCGTCACCTTCTTCGTCGATTAGTTCTTTAACCTTGCGAGCAGCTGCATCTGTGAACAGCAGCGGCGCGACGTTTTCAAGCTCAACAGAATTGGCAGTAGTAGACATGAGTGCGTTCTCGTTTAACAAATAGGCTTACCGTAGAATATCGACCGTTACTGCGCGGTTTCGATGGATCGGTCATTGAGAGTCAAAGGCACGCGATCCGGATCCGCAATTCGCAAGAGTTTCCCATTAACTTCGGCGCCCATTGCCATTTCGATGAGCGCGTAATGGACATCCCCTTCGACCCGCGCCTTGGGTGCAAGTTCTACCTGCTCCTTGGCATAGACATCGCCGACTACAGTGCCGTTTAAGATTACGAAGGGGACCCGTATTTCGCCATTGATTGCGGCGGAATCACTGACGGTGAGTACCGCGTTATCTTCCCCAAGCGCCCGCACGTTTCCGTCAACCGTCCCATCAACGTGTAAACGACCAACGAAGGAAATATCGCCAACAATGCGCGTCTGTTGGCCAACTATCGATTCGGCGCGGGCTAAGGTTCGTCGCTTTCTTCCGAACATGCTGATTTCCAAGTTAAAACTGCGTTCGCCTACTTAGTTGCCTGGTCTGCCTGGTCGGCAAGACCTTGCGCGCGACACGTCGCCGGTATGGACTTGCGCTCGGATTCAAAGTGCAAATCGGTTGGGCTCCGCCTAGCGAGCTGTGGACCATACCATTTTTTGTCCGCCGCCGTTAATCGGCAAGCGTGCGCTTGACGGCAACGTCGCGTGACCAGATTGTCCGAGCATTTGCCAGGGATATCGCGCCAAGCGTAAGTAGGACCCGGATCGTCCACGAAATTGTCTTCCGACGCGCCGCGCCGCGAATGATATTATCCAGCGGAGTCAATCGTTTACGGTTCATGCGTCGCGATCGGCCCGGATAATAGCAACCCCGAGGAAAGCGCTACTATGTATTTATGGCTGAAAGCCTTTCACATCATTTTCATGGTCACCTGGTTCGCTGGCCTGTTTTACCTCCCAAGGTTGTTCGTGTACCACACCATGGCGAAGGATCCGATTGGAGTGGCGCGATTTAAGATCATGGAACGTAAATTATTCTATGGCATTACCACACCAGCTGGCATTGCGACCATCCTTCTCGGGACGTGGCTTATCGCAATATTGGGTAACGAGTGGTTTCTAGAAGCGCACTGGCTCCACTTGAAGCTCGGCCTGGTCGCACTATTAATCGCCTACCATCTCTATCTTGGGAGGCTCGTTAGCGTATTCGCCAACGATCAAAACCAGCGCTCGCATGTCTTCTATCGGTGGCTAAACGAACTTCCCGTCGCGATACTGATCGCCGCCGTCGTCCTTGCCGTGGTAAAGCCCATATGACTCACTCCGCCATCAGTTCAAAATCTTCACGACGTGCGGAACAGTCTGGACAACACCAATTCGGTGGCAAGTCCTCAAACTTGGTCCCAGGCACTATTTCCTCCTCGGGGGCGCCGTCGGCTTCGTCGTAGATGTATCCACAAACGGTACAGAAATACTTGCTCACTAGTGAACTCCAAAAGCGTGATCCGCCATTAATCCTGGTGCTCGGCGGGCTAGATCCAAGTGGCGCCGGGTTACAGGCCGACATCGAAACCTGTCTGGCGCTGGGGTGTCGCGCACTGCCCGTCGCGACTAGTTTTACCATTCAAAATACCCGAGCGGTGGAATTGGTGATAACGCTAAACCCGACTGACATCATCCAGCAAGCGCGGCAGGTGCTGAACGATGTGCGGCCAATTGCGGCCTGCAAGATCGGCTTATTGCCAGACGTTAAGTCAGTTCAAGCCGTGGCTAGCATCATCGAGACCTTACCTGTTGGTACCCCAATCTGTCTTGATCCGGTCAATCGCGCAAGCTCAGGCGCGGCGCTCACATCCGATGCGGTCACGACTGCGATTCTCACGCTGTTGCTGCCACGAATGACATTGATCAAACCGAACTTGGCCGAGGCTCGTGCGCTAGCGATGGCGATGGCGATGGCGATGGCGGGCGATGACATGGCAGGATGTATTCTCTCGACACCTGACCGTTACACCTTGGTGACCGGAACCGATGAAGGGAGCGCCCGCGCGCGGCATTGCCTGTATCGAGCTGGCGCCTTACTCGCTGAGTATGATTGGCCGCGTTTGGCGGGGGCCTACCATGGGACCGGATGTACGCTAACTTCCGCGATCACTGCGTTCCTGGCCCGCGGTTGCACCGTCGAGATCGCTGTCAGTCGTGCGCTTTGTTACACCTTTGCGGCGGTCGCGACTGCAATATCGATCGGCGGCCGCCAAATGATCCCGAATCGTTTAGCCGCGGCCGCTGGGATCGATGATGACTAAACCAGCGCTTCCACGCCGCGGAATTTATGCCATTACGCCCGATAATTTGACCCTCGGCGCCCTTACCGCGGCGGTTGAAATCGCCCTCGATCAGGGCCTCGAATTGCTCCAGTATCGGCCTAAGTCTGGCGATGCATCGACGCACCGTGCCGCCGCGCGGGCCTTTCGGCGGTTATGCACAAAATATGGGACGTTGTTCATTGTTAATGATGATCTCGAACTCGCCTTGGCGGTCGCAGCCGATGGGGTGCATCTCGGGCAAAATGACCGGGAGTTTGAGACGCTCGCCGCCAACCTCGCGCGCGATTTTCTGATCGGGATTTCCTGCTATAACTCACTAGCGCGCGCGCGCGCAGCACTTGACGCCGGTGCCGACTATATTGCGTTCGGCAGTTTTTACCCCTCGCGCACCAAGTCCAGCGCACCCCCGTGCGCGATCGATGTGCTACGCGACGCGCGCGCCGAATGGCAGGCGCCTATCATTGCCATCGGCGGGATTAGCCCAGAAAATGGGGCCGTATTACTCGCGGCCGGTGCCGATTATCTCGCGGTCGCGAACGGAATTTTTGGGCAGCGCGATGTCGCCGCTGCCACTTCACGTCTGCGTGCGCTTGTTGAATCCACGGAATCGACTCTTGATGTTTGAATTATCTCAGTCGCACTTTGCCACAGCCTGTCGTTATATCCCCGGCGGCGTTAATTCGCCGGTGCGCGCGTTTAATGGTGTGGGTGGCGTGCCAATCTTCATCGATCACGCGCATGGTGCGCACCTGATCGACGTCGATGGTAATCGTTATATCGATTACGTCGGCAGTTGGGGTCCGATGATTGCCGGACATTCTCACCCGAGCGTTATTGCAGCACTCCACGCGCAACTCGCGAAGGGCGTAAGTTTTGGCGCTCCCACGGTGGTGGAAACCACCCTAGCCGCCAAGGTTTGCGCACTAATCCCGGGGATCGAAAAAGTGCGGATGGTGAGTTCGGGCACTGAAGCGGCCATGAGCGCCATCCGACTTGCGCGCGGCATCACCAAGCGCGATCGGATTGTAAAATTCGAGGGTTGCTACCACGGCCACGCCGACTCACTCCTCGTAAAAGCCGGCTCCGGCGCTCTGACGCTGGGCATCCCAACATCCCCCGGTGTTCCGGCGGAACTGGCCAAGCTCACGCTTACCGTCGGGTACAACGAAATCGATCAAGTCGCGCAAGTATTTCGCGATTTCGGATCCGAAATTGCGGCGGTCATCGTCGAACCCATCGCGGGCAATATGAACTGCGTGTTGCCTGTTCCTGGATTCTTGGAAGGTCTTCGCGAGATCACCGCGCGCCATGACAGCCTATTGATATTCGATGAAGTGATGACGGGCTTCCGGGTTCATCGACATAGCGCACAGGGTCTTTTTAACATCACGCCTGATATCACTGTCCTCGGAAAAATTATTGGGGGGGGCCTACCAGTGGGTGCGTTCGCTGGCCCCGCGCGATTCATGGATGCCATCGCACCGTTAGGCAGCGTTTACCAAGCCGGCACGTTGTCCGGCAACCCGCTCGCGATGGTGAGTGGACTCGCGACCTTGGAATTGGTGTCGCGGCCTGGGTTTTATGACGAGCTGGCCACCCGTACCGCCGAACTCGCCAGTGGCTTGCTTGCCGCCGCCAATGCCGCTGGCATACCGCTGGTGGTCAATCACGTATGCGGCATGCTCGGGCTATTTTTTACGACGAGTCCGCGGGTTACGCGATTTTCAGAAGTCGGCGCGTGCGACATCGCGCGCTTTCAGCGCTTTTTTCACGCCATGCTCAAGCGTGGCGTATATCTAGCACCGTCAGCGTTCGAGGCAGGGTTCGTATCGGGCGCGCACACCAACGCCGATGTCGAGCGCACAATCGCCGCTGCAGCCGAGGCTTTTCATGAAATCGGGAGCGGTCAGTAAAGCTGTTTGACGCGCTAGGTCAAACGTCGGTGAATAGACCAACCCGTAAATTCGAACCTTCGTAGATCTTCTCACCATCAATTTCCATCGTGGCATCCGCGATGCCCATGACTAACGCGCGCTGGACTAAACGTTTAATGTCGACGCGATAACGCACGAGCTTGCGATTGGGTGTGACTTGGCCGGTGAACTGAATTTCGTTACCGCCCAGCGCGCGGCCGCGCCCAAGCCCGCCCTTCCAAGCCAGAAAAAATCCGATCAGCTGCCACATCGCGTCTAATCCTAAGCAACCAGGCATTACCGGATCACCTTCGAAATGGCATTGGAAAAACCACAACGCGGGATCGATATCGAGTTCGGCGATCATTTCGCCCTTGTTGTAGCGACCTCCAGCATCATCAATATGGATTATGCGGTCGAACATCAACATCGGTGGCAATGGCAGCTGCGCGTTTCCAGGACCAAATAACTCGCCGCGACCGCAGCCGATCAGTTCTTCATAGGTATACGAATTCTTGCGACGGCCGGCGACAACAATGGGCGCCTCGGCATTAATGGGAGTGAAAGCTGACATGACGCTCTTACCAGTCGGATGTCGCGAGTATAACAGTTGGCGCCAAACGCTAGTCGAATCTTAAAAGCACTTCGGCGATCATACCGCTCGCCTGAGAGCGCAGCGCCAGTTCGCCGTTATATCCGACCTCCACGATCTCACGCACCATGGCGAGACCAATCCCCTGACCTTCGACCGACTCATCGAGTCGTGCACCGCGTTGCAGGACCATTTCGGCCTTATCGTGCGGTAGGCCCGGTCCGTCGTCTTGCACGGTGATGCGCAAAGGTTGTCGCCGAAACTTAGGGTTCACGACAGCCGCGATTTCAATTAGCACTTCGCTCCGCGCCCACTTGCACGCGTTATCGGCGAGATTCCCGATAATTTCCATCAAATCGCCTTGATCGCCATAGAACTTCACGTGATCCTCCACCCGCCCCGCAATCGCAAGCGCACGTGCGTGATACACCTTGCGTAACGAATTCAGAATGCGTTCGAGCACGGGTGCCACTTCCAGCGGTGGCGCGAGCGTGCTGCGCCCCGCGGTCGCGGCACGTTGCAGCTGATACTTGATCGTCGCATCGAGCTGCTCGACCGGTTCGCGCAAAAGACTGGCGACGCGCGCCGCGGCCGGATCTGATTCAAGCGTGCTGCGGATCACCGCCAGCGGAGTTTTTAGACTATGCGCTAAATCGCCCAGCGCGTTCCGATAACGCAATAGGTGCGAATCGCGCGCCGCCAGCAACGCGTTAAGATTACGCGTCAGCGCACGCAGTTCGCGGGGATATTCACCACTGATACGGGTTTGATCCCCAGATTCGATAGCGCGTAGTTCAGTGGCTACTTGACGCAGTGGTCCTAGACCCCAGCGCAGAATCAGCGTTTGGATCAACAACAGAAACGCCGCGAGTCCACCCAACCACAACCACATGCTACGTTGGAAATTGCGCACCTGTGCGTTGTACGCGCCGCGCCCCTCGCAGGCTTGGAGCGTAAAGTTCGCGAGCTTGGATTTACCCCGCCCTTCCCACTGCACGAGATAACTCAAACACAGCAGTCGCTCTTCGGTGGACGACACGGCTTCTTCGAAGACAAAATTGCCGGCGGGCCGTTCACCCGGCCATTGGATGCCGAGACCGAGCATCGAGCGCGATCGCCAGATCACTTCGCCCTGTCCATTATAAATTTGCAGGTAGTGCCCTGATTCGGGCAGTGACAACGCGGGATCTGGCAGTGCGTCGGCACCGAGCGGGCGATTAGGTTGATCGAGATCCGCAAGGCCGAGCAGCATAAAGATCTGCCCTTTAAGCCGTTCTTGCGCCGACGCGGACGCGCTTTGCCGAAACCCGTGATCAAGCACGAAGCCGGCAATTCCGATGAATGCGGCGAGGACAACGCCCGCGACAATCAATAACCGACTATGGAGCGAGCGAGGCATGGTCCGCGCCCGAATGCCTGCTTATCGCTCGCGGTGCGGTTTCAGCACTACTACTCGCCAGCTTGCGGCGCGCGATCATAACGGAAGCGATACCCGTGTCCGCGGGCCGTTTCTACCGGATTAAGGTCGCGCGCCGGATCCAATTTTTTACGTAAACGACCAATAATCACTTCGAGCACGTTGCTGTCGCGGTCGTTGTCGTCTTCATACAAATGCTCGGTGAGTTCGGTCTTCGAGACCACCCGTCCCGCGTGCATCATCAGGTATTCGAGCACTTTGTATTCAAAGGCCGTAATTTCGACTTCGACCGCGAGCAAATGTAAGGTTTTGGCCGCGGTGTCTAGCGTGTACGGTCCACAGCGCAATTTCGGTTCGGCCCAACCCGCCGATCGCCGCAGCAACGCGCGAACCCGCGCCAGCAGCTCTTCGGTATTAAACGGCTTGACCAGATAATCATCAGCGCCAAGTTCGAGACCCGCTACCTTATCTTCCCAGCTACCCCGCGCGGTCAAGATCAGAATGGGGAAGGTCAGACCCTTTTCACGCCATTTTTCGATGAGCTGTGTGCCGGGAATATCCGGCAGTCCGAGATCAACTATCGCCAGATCAAGCGGGTATTCGCTGCCCGCGAACAACCCATCCGCGCCGTTGGCGGCGAGATCCACGGCATAGCCCTGCGCGCGAAGTCTGAGCGCGAGGCTGTCGCGGAGTTGATGTTCGTCTTCGACTAGAAGAAGGCGCATACATGCATCATTGAACTTGGCCCGATATGACGTTCACCACGACTTTACGAACCCGTCCCTCATCTAGCAAGACACGCACTTCATAGGATGATTGATCGCTAGCCGCCGTGGGTCGCACATCGAGGACGCGACCACCGGTTTGTTCACGCGCAATCGCCGCTGCACGGTCGGCCGCAAGTGGCGGTGGCGACGGCATTGGTGGCGAGGTGCCGTCCTCCGCGGCCCCGACGAGCATGGTCGTCGAACAAATCGCGGCGATGGCGAGCCAGAGCTTGAACACCCTCGAGCGCATAATGGCAGTTTAACCCACTGATTCGAGCCACGATATGAAAAGTGCAGCTGAATTCCTCAGCCGGTAGTGGCGTACATGCGCGGCGTCCATAGGACCACTGTAGGCGTAAGCCTAGTCGCCTATGGATTAACTCACCCTGAATTCTAAAAGGGCGCCTGGATGACGCGATCGTGCGTTAGCGCCGGGATCATCGCACGTGCCTCGGCCACTCGCGCGGGCGCGATGCTGGCAATGATGTAGCCTGGGTCCGTTCCCCCATCGGCCAAAACTTCGCCCCAGGGATCCACGATTAACGAATGGCCATAGGTCCGTCGGCCCCACCGTCGCGTGCCGCATTGGGCCGCGGCAAACACGTAACAGCCGGTTTCGATGGCGCGCGCGCGCACTAACACATGCCAATGCGCGATGCCGGTGGTGTATGTGAACGCGGCGGGGATCCCGATAAAATCCGCGCCCGCTTGTGCTAATTGTCGATATAAATGCGGAAAGCGGATGTCATAACAGATCGACAATCCGAGTTTCCCCCACGGCAATTCCACGCTCTCTGCGCTCGCGCCCGGCGCCACGGAGTTCGATTCCTTATACAGTTCACCGTTCTTTAGTCGCACGTCAAATAAGTGAATTTTATCGTAGCGCTTGACGACCTCAGCGGTCGGCGCGATCACGAACGAGCGATTCGCAACCTTTTCTGGACTCACTTTAATCGTTAGCGATCCCAGCACGAGATACACGTTCAATGCTTTGGCCAGGATGGAAAAGTGACTCAACGCCGGATGGGTCGCCTCGGTAAAGCCGCGGCTCAAGTAGCGGTCGTCGCGCTCTTCGAGGCAGGCGAAATTTTCGGGTAAGTAGATTAACTGCGCGCCAGAGGCGGCGGCGTTCTCGACAAAGCCGGAACAGACGGCAATGTTCGCGGCGACATCGTCCTCGGCGCAGTTTTGAACACAGGCGACTTTAAAGTCCGGCATTTGCGTTCACTTCAATCGAGCTTTTGCGCGGCGACGACGACGCCATCACTGTCGGCGTAGAGATAGTCACCGGCATTAAGCGTAATTTCGGCGAACCGCACCGCAATGTCCTTGTCGCCTTCGCCTTTTTTGACGCTCTTCCGTGGATTGGTCCCAAGCGCTTTGACGCCAATCGGCATACGACTTAGCGCGGCGGAATCGCGCACACATCCGTAAATCACGATTCCCGACCAGCCATTTTTTACCCCGAGATCAGCAAGTACGTCGCCAACCAAGGCGCAGCGCAGCGATCCTCCGCCATCGACGACCAGTACGCGTCCCTGTCCGGGCTGTTCGAGCGCCGCGCGCACCAGACTGTTGTCTTCAAACACCTTGACGATGGCGATCGGTCCCTCGAATGCCAGAGTCCCGCCGTAGTCGCGAAAGATCGACGCGGCGATACGTAGATTTTCACCATGAGTGTCGTAGAGATCGGCAGTTGCCTGGGTCATCGGCTTACTCATCGATTAAACACGTCAAGCGCATTATTTTGGTTTGCGCGGCCGCTGCCAACCCGCAATTGTCTTCTGGCGCACGCGACTAATCACCAGTCGCTCGGCTTCGACATTTTCGGTCACTGTCGTGCCAGCGCCAATCGTTGCGCCGCGGCCGACGGTCACCGGCGCCACGAGCTGGGTATCGGAGCCGATAAACACATCATCCTCGATGATGGTCTTGTGCTTAAACGCGCCGTCGTAATTGCAGGTGATCGTCCCCGCACCAACATTCACATTACGACCGATTTCGCTATCGCCGATATACGCCAAGTGATTGACCTTACTGCCCTCCGCGATCCGTGATTTTTTAATCTCGACGAAATTCCCGATATGCACATTGGCGCCCAATTCTGTTTCCGGCCGCACGCGCGCGAAAGGACCAATCCGCGCATTCGAACCGATTATCGCGGAGTCGATCACCGAGTTCGCCAACACTTCCACCCCTGAACCCAAGATCGATTCGGTGATCACGCAGTTCGGGCCGATAGTCACCCCATCGCCTAAGCGAACACGACCTTCAAACACCGCATTGATGTCGATGATCACGTCCTGGCCGCAGTCGAGCTGCCCTCGAATGTCGATGCGGGCTGGGTCGTACAACGTCACGCCCTGCGCCATCAAGGCTTCCGCTTTGCGATGTTGATAGGCCCGCTCGATCTCCGCCAATTGCGAGCGATCGTTAACACCGGTCACTTCCAAGGCGTCCTCGGTCAGCACGCCGGCGACGCGAATCCCTTCGGCCACCGCCAAGGCCACACAATCCGTTAAGTAGTACTCGCCCTGCGCATTGTGATTCCCGAGCGCGGGTAACCATTTGTGCAAATAGCTACCTTGAACCGCCATGATGCCAGTATTCACCTCGCGAATTTCGAGTTCCTCTGGCGTCGCATCCTTATGTTCGACGATACGCGCGATCTCACCACTCGGGTTGCGCACGATTCGGCCATAACCCGTGGGGTCGGCGAGATTCGCCGTGAGGAGCGAATACCCACTCGGCGCGGCCGCGGCTAGCAGGCGCGCTAAGGTTGCTGGCGACAACAACGGAACATCACCGTAGAGCAGGAGCACGAGGCGATCGGTAGGCAGATGTGACAAGGCTTGAACCACGGCGTGCCCGGTGCCTAGTTGTTCGCGTTGCTCGACCCACACCACCGCGCGATCTTTAAACGCCGCGCGCAATTGATCGCCGCCATGACCGTAGATCACGATAGGCGCGGCACTGCTTAAGCTCGCCGCCGTATCGAGCACGTGACCGACGAGGGGCTTGCCCGCCACCCGGTGTAGGACCTTCGGCAAGTTTGAAACCATGCGCTTGCCTTTACCGGCAGCGAGGATGCACACAGCGGGGGTCATGATAGGCAGCTTCCTTGAACCGAATTGATACAGATCATAAGTGGCGATGACCTGATTGACACGGGGTAGGTGTTACCCCGAATCCCCTTAGCGGCGGAAATCGATTGGAACTCTAGAAGTGCTCGAATACTGACTCCTGTTTGGCGGGTAAGTCGCGCTGGCTAAATCGTAAACGGGGCGGCGCTGACTTTTGAGCTCAGCCGCCGCGACGGCGGAGCCGCTGAATAGTCTGTAGTTGTGCCGCGAGTTCGGCGAGTTCAGCCTGAGCTTTCGCGATGTCGACCTTGTCGCTGCGATCACGCAGATGCTCTTCGGCCTCTTGCTTTGCTTTGATGACCGCGGCTTCGTCGAGGTCATGCGCCCGCACGGCCGTATCGGATAAGACCGTGACCACTTTGGGTTGGACTTCAAGGATGCCGCCTGAAACATAAAATGCCTGCTGTTCACCGTTCGGCAGCTGTACGCGCACTTCGCCCGGACCCATGCGCGTCAACAGCGCAGCGTGGCCTGGCGCAATCCCTACCTCGCCTAACAGTGCAGGCGCAAAAACCATCGCCGCTTCGCCGGCAAAGATTTCGCGTTCGGCGCTCACGATGTCGACATGAATGGTGGCCATGCGGATCCCTTATGCGTCGCTTACAGAGTTTTCGCCTTCTCGACGGCGTCTTCGAGCGTACCGACCATGTAGAACGCCTGCTCGGGCAGGTGGTCGTACTCGCCAGCGACGATGGCCTTAAAGCCGCGGATGGTGTCTTTGAGCGACACGTAACGGCCCTTGGCCCCCGTGAACACTTCGGCCACAAAGTAAGGCTGCGATAGGAAACGTTGGATCTTGCGCGCGCGCGCTACCGTAAGTCGGTCTTCTTCCGAGAGTTCGTCCATGCCGAGAATCGCGATGATGTCGCGTAATTCCTTATACCGTTGAAGCGTGCCTTGTACCGCCCGCGCGGTATCGTAATGCTCGTTGCCCACCACCAACGGATCGAGCTGACGACTGGTCGAGTCGAGCGGATCGACCGCCGGGTAAATTCCAAGCTCCGCAATCTGGCGTGATAATACGACCGTCGCATCCAAGTGCGCGAAGGTCGTTGCCGGCGAGGGGTCGGTCAAGTCGTCGGCTGGCACGTAGACTGCTTGAATCGACGTGATCGAGCCCGTCTTGGTCGACGTGATGCGTTCTTGCAGTCGGCCCATTTCTTCGGCCAACGTCGGCTGATAACCCACCGCGGAAGGCATGCGCCCGAGCAGCGCTGAAACCTCGGTGCCAGCAAGCGTGAAGCGATAGATATTGTCGATGAACAACAACACATCGCGCCCTTCATCGCGGAATTTTTCGGCCAAGGTCAGACCAGTCAACGCCACGCGCAAACGATTGCCTGGCGGTTCGTTCATCTGACCGTAGACCAACGAGACTTTGTCGAGAACGTTAGAATCTTTCATTTCGTGATAGAAGTCATTGCCCTCGCGCGTGCGCTCGCCAACCCCGGCGAACACCGAGAACCCACTGTGCTCGATCGCGATGTTACGAATGAGTTCCATCATGTTCACGGTCTTGCCGACCCCCGCGCCGCCGAACAAGCCGACCTTGCCGCCTTTCGCAAACGGGCAAATGAGATCGATCACCTTAATGCCGGTTTCAAGGAGCTCGGTGGCCGGCGATAGATCCGTGAACTTGGGTGCTTCGCGGTGAATCGACATCGTTTCAGTGTTGTCAATCGGGCCCGCTTCGTCGATCGGTTCACCCAACACATTCATGATGCGCCCGAGCGTTTTCTGCCCCACTGGCACCGTGATCGGTGCGCCAGTATTGGTCACTGCCATGCCCCGGCGCAGACCATCGGTCGAGCCGAGCGCGATGGTACGAACCACACCATCACCGAGTTGTTGCTGCACTTCGAGCGTGGTCGCGCCGTCCGTTACCTTAAGTGCATCGTAAATCTTGGGAACCGATGCAGTGGGGAATTTCGCGTCGATGACCGCCCCAATGATCTGAGAAATGGTTCCTGTGCTCATGCGCTTTCCTCTTTAAAACAATCTATTCGGTGACTGCGTGGGCGCGATCAAACCGCCGCGGCTCCACCGACAATTTCGGCGAGTTCCTGGGTGATCGCAGCCTGGCGGGCCTTGTTATAAATTAATTGCAACTCTTTGATGAGCTTGCCCGCGTTATCGGAAGCGCTCTTCATCGCGACCATCCGTGCGGCCTGTTCGCACGCGATATTTTCGATGACGCGCTGATAAACCAGCGCTTCGATATACCGTCCCAATAAGTGGTCCATCACTTCCTGCGCTTCCGGTTCGTAGATGTAATCCCAATGATGGCCAAGGGCGTCGTCAACCTGCGGTTTCAGTGGTAATAGCTGCTCCAGATCAGCCTTCTGCGTCATGGAGTTCACAAAATCGTTCGATGCGATGTAAAGCTTATCGATCGCGCCCGCCTCATAGGCGTCGAGCATGATTTTCACCGCGCCGATCAACTGCTCGATATGCGGCTGGTCGCCGAGCCGGCCGACCTGGCCTAGCACGCGCCCGCCGATCCGCTGGAAAAACTGCGCGCCTTTGCGCCCGATGGTGCAAAAATCGATTTCGACCTGCTCGCCCTGCCAGCGTTTAATCTGCTGCACCAACATTCGAAATAGATTTGAGTTCAAACCGCCGCACAGTCCGCGATCAGTCGACACCACGATCACGCCGACGCGTTTTACCGGGCGGGCGATCAGGAATGCGTGGTGATACTCCGAATGCGCCTGAGAAATGTGCGCGACGACATTGCGCATTTTGGCCGCATACGGCCGCGCCGCGCGCATACGCTCTTGGGCCTTACGCATTTTGCTGGTTGCGACCATTTCCATCGCGCGCGTGATTTTCTGCGTATTTTGTACGCTCGCGATTTTGACCCGAATCTCTTTACCAACGGCCATGCAGAGTTCCTTACGCCAAGCTCTTACCAGGTCTGGGTCTGTTTGAAGCGCGCAATCGAATCCTTGAGATCGGCGTCAATGGCATCGGAGAAATCACCGGTGTCGTTGATGTCTTTCATCAACTGCGCTTTCGAGCTATTCATGTAGGCATGCAGCGCGGATTCGAAAGCTCCGACCTTCTTGACCTCCACATCATCGAGATAGCCGCGATCGACGGCGTACAAGGACACCGCCATCTCGGCCACCGACAGCGGCGAGTATTGCTTCTGCTTCATCAACTCCATGACACGCTGACCGCGATCGAGCTGCTTGCGCGTGGCTTCGTCTAAGTCCGACGCGAATTGCGCGAACGCCGCGAGTTCGCGGTATTGCGCCAGCGCCAAGCGGACACCGCCGCCTAGTTTCTTGACGATCTTGGTTTGCGCCGCGCCACCGACACGCGAGACCGAGAGGCCCGCGTTAATCGCGGGTCGGAAACCCGAGTTGAATAAGTTAGTTTCGAGATAAATCTGCCCGTCGGTAATCGAAATGACGTTGGTCGGCACGAACGCGGACACGTCGCCCGCCTGCGTTTCGATGATCGGCAACGCGGTCAGTGATCCGGTCTTGCCTGTGACGGCGCCCTTGGATTCACGCTCGACCCAGGCTTCGTTGACGCGCGCCGCGCGTTCGAGCAAGCGTGAATGCAGATAGAACACGTCACCCGGATACGCTTCGCGGCCCGGTGGACGGCGTAACAGCAACGACACTTGGCGATAAGCCCAGGCTTGTTTGGTCAAATCGTCGTAAATAATCAGCGCGTCTTGGCCCGAATCGCGAAAATATTCTCCCATCGCACAACCCGAATACGGTGCGATGTACTGCATCGCGGCGGATTCAGAGGCGGTGGCGGCAACAACGATCGTGTGGCCCATCGCACCGTGCTCTTCGAGCTTTCGGATCACGTTATTGATCGACGACGCCTTCTGACCAATCGCGACGTATATGCACTTAATCCCGGTGGTCTTCTGATTGATGATAGTGTCGATCGCAACCGCGGTCTTACCCGTTTGCCGGTCGCCGATGATTAACTCACGTTGGCCACGGCCAACCGGCACCATCGCATCAATCGATTTCAATCCAGTCTGCACCGGCTGCGACACCGACTTACGCCAGATCACGCCGGGTGCGATTTTTTCGATGGGCGAACTCAAGGTGGTGTCCACCGGTCCTTTACCATCAATCGGCTGGCCGAGCGCGTTCACGACCCGCCCCAACAGCGCCTCGCCCACCGGCACTTCGAGAATGCGCTTCGTGCAGCGCACGACATCGCCTTCCATGATGTGCTGATACTCACCCATGATGACCGCGCCGACCGAATCTTGTTCCAGATTCAGCGCAAGGCCAAAGGTGTTACCCGGAAACTCAATCATCTCGCCGGCCATGACGTCCGACAAACCATGGACGCGCGCGATACCGTCGGCGAGGCTCACCACCGTGCCCTCGGTCCGGGCTTCGGTGACGAGATCGAACTCCTGAATTTTCTTCTTGATGAGTTCGCTTATTTCAGTAGCGCTGATTTGCATGCGATGTCCTCGTTCCTGCCGGTGAACAGGCGCGTCGAGCGCCCGTATCACACTGGCTCATTTCCAATTAAACAAATTCGCCAACTGGTTCAGTCCGCCCTTGAGCGAGACGTCGTACACGGTGTCGCCGACGCGCACCACGGCGCCGCCGAGCAAGCTGGGGTCGATCCGCTGCTTGATGAGTACCTGCTTACCTAACCGTTTCTGCATCGCGTTACCAATCCGCGCTTCTTCCGCGGCGTCTAGCGCATAAGCGGTCACGATTTCGACATGCGCGACGTTGACAGCATCCGCGCGGTGTTGCTCAAAGAGCCGCGCGATCGCGCTGCTGATTCCAAGGCGCTGCGCGGCCATCAGGACCTTAATAAAATTCTGAAATGAAGGACCAAAGCGCGTGCCGCCAAGATCGAATAGCAATGCTTGCAGGCGCTGTCGGCCGATCCGAGGGTCGCTTACGACGCGCCGCATGTCGGGATCCGCGACGACGGCGCTCAAAAACGCCAGCGCTTCAGACCAGGCAGCCAGGCTGCCTTCCTCACGCGCCTGTTCAAAGGCGGCCTCGGCATAGGGTCGCGCGAGCGTGAGATTTTCTTGCATCGCTACGTGTGCCTAAAGCCGCGCGCCGAGCTTGTCGAGCACTTCTTTGTGTTTGGTAATGTCGACCTCGCGCATCAATACCTGCTCAGCGCCTGCCAGTGCGAGTGCCGCGACTTGCCCGCGAAGCGTTTCGCGCGCTTGCTGAACTTCCTGGTCGATGCTCGCACGGGCGGCCAATAACTGGCGTTCGCCTTCGACTTTGGCCGCTGATTTTGCTTGGTCGATCATCTCGTCAACGCGCTTCTGCGCGTTCGCGATCAACTCCTGGCTCTGTAGTTTGGCGCCACCGATCACATCCTGCGCGCGCCCCTGCGCCTGCACCAACTCTTGCTGGCCTTTGTCGGCAGCCGCCAGACCGTCGGCGATCTTTTTTTGGCGCGCTTCCACCGCTTTCATCAGTGGCGGCCACACGAAGTGTGCGGTAAACCAAATAAAGATCGCGAACGAAATGGCCTGCGCCAGCATCGTGAGATTGAGGTTCATCGTTGCCGAGCTCCTGCGCTGTACTTAAGCGACTTAGTGCTGCGTAACCACGGCGAGCAACGGGTTACCGAAGGCAAACAACATCGCGAGACCGACACCGATAATGAACGATGCGTCGATCAGGCCCAACAGCAAAAATACCTTCGCTTGGAGTTGGGGGATCAGTTCCGGCTGACGCGCCGCGCCTTCGAGGAAGCGCGAACACATAATGCCCACGCCCACGCAGGCGCCTAACGCGCCCAAACCGATAATGAGCCCGATACCGACACCGGTGTAGGCCTGAATCATCGCCAGGTATTGAATATTTTCCATGTTACGTTCCTTTCTTGGTTGGCATTGGGTTTCGGTCACACACCCAGTCGTTAGTGACTTTCATGCGCCATCGAAATGTAGACGATGGTTAGCATCATGAAGATAAACGCTTGGAGGGTGACGATCAGAATATGAAATATGGCCCACCCCGCGGACAGGATGGCACCGAAAATTGTCCCGGCGACGCCGGTCGCGGCCCATAAACCGAGCAGCAAAAAGATGATTTCACCGGCATACATGTTGCCGTAGAGTCGCAGGCTGTGCGACAGCGGCTTCGAAATATATTCAACGAGATTAAATAGGAAATTAAAAATCCATAGCACCGGGTTATTACCGAACGGCGCGCAGAACATCTCGTGAAAAAAGCCGCCGACACCTTTAACTTTGATGCTGAAGAAAATCATCAACAGCCACACCGTTAAGGCGAGCGCGAAGGTAGTGTTGACGTCGGCGGTCGGAACCGAGCGCCAATTCGTGAGCCCGAACACGTTGTGGTAGAGATAGGCCATGATGTCGACGGGTAGAAAATCCATCGCATTCATGAACAGGACCCATACGAACACCGTTAGCGCGAGCGGGGCGATAAAGCTGATGTCACCGTGAAACATGCTCTTCGCTTGATCATTCACAAAATCGACGGTGAGTTCGACAAAGGCTTGGCGCTTGGTCGGCACGCCCGCGGTGACGCCGCGCACGATCCAATATAAAAATCCAAATGTCAGCAGTCCAACCAGGGCGCCCATCACCAGCGTGTCGACATGAATGGTCCAAAACGAGGTCGGGCCGGTCGACTTGGTGAGAAAGGTCAGATGGTGCTGAATGTACCCGGTGGGGGTCAGCACATGTTCTGCGTGTTCTACTGCCATGATGCCTGAATTGTGGTTGCCAAGATTTCGATTTAGGTCGTCGCGGGCGACGCCGTTCTGCTTATTGATTACGCGTAAACCACACTGCCAGCCACTGGGCTTTCAGTGCGCCAATCACCCCCACCACTAACGCGAGCCAACTGATGTGCGGCCGTAGTCCTTGTACCGCGAGGTAAAGGGCCACGAACGTGCACACTAACTTCACCATCTCGCCAGCGAGAAAAGTCGCCACCGATAATACTCGTGCATAGCGCGCCTTCAGCCCCAAATACGCCGCTAGTGCGGTATTCGGGAGCGCCACTGCCGCGCCACCGGCGAAGCACGAGACCGCGGCGACGAGACCGACAATCAACCACGCGATTACGCTTATGCCAATGACCACCGACCATTGCAGCGCCACGGTGGTTAACAAGGCCGGAGCCCAACTTGGGTGTGTCATCCCGCGCCCCTAAAGCGGGCTACCTTGCAGTGCAATAATGCGAAGGTGGCGGATTGTAGTGAGATCTGTTTGCACGCGTCAATTAATTAGCCGGCCATTATGCTCAATGGCAGCGTAATCAAGTGTGGCAACCTATTTGATATGGCCGAGGATTCCGTCGAGCTCATCCAATGAATTGTAACGAATCACCAACTGACCTTTGCCCTTAACGTTACATTTGATGGCGACTACCGCGCCCAGGCGTTCAGCGAGTTGGGTCTCTAACTGGTGAACGTTGGGGTCACGTTTGGGATTTACCGTGGGGGGCGCTGCGTGTTCTCCCGCGGCGGCGGATTCCAAGGTTTGTCGCACGAGTTTCTCGGTCGCGCGCACGGATAGTCCACCGCGCGCGACATGTTCGGCCAGGCGCGATTGCGCGGCGACTGGTAATGCCAGCAGCGCGCGTGCGTGGCCCATTTCCAATTGACCTTCCTCCAGCAAGCGCTTCGCTTCACTGCCGAGCTCGAGCAAGCGCATCAGGTTCGATACCGCCGCGCGCGAGCGCCCGATCGCTTCCGCCACATCTTGATGGGTCATGCCAAATTCAGTGATCAGGCGCTGTAGCGCTTGCGCTTCCTCCAACGGGTTTAACTGCTCGCGCTGAATGTTTTCGATCAACGCGATACTCATGACCGCTTTATCGGCAACCGTTTTCACCACGGCCGGGATTTCACTTAAGCCCGCCAATTGCGCCGCGCGCCAGCGGCGTTCGCCCGCGATCAATTCGTAACGCCCAGCTTCGCCAAGGGGACGCACCACCACTGGCTGCACGACGCCTTGAGCCCGAATGGAGTCGGCCAATTCCTGCAGGGTTTCGGGTTTGATCGACAGGCGTGGCTGATACCGCCCGCGTTGGATGAGATCAAGCGGAATCGTCCGTAGCAAATCGCTCGGTCTTTCAGGCGCACTCGATGTGTCCGCCGATATGCCTAACAACGCATCGAGCCCGCGACCTAATGCACGCTTTTTATTCACGACTCGACGGTCCTACTGATTAACCACCGCGCGTTGCGCCTCGTCACGGCGCAGCATCTCACCGGCCAACGCGAGATACGCCATCGCGCCGCTGGAGGCCTTGTCGTAAACCAGCGCGGGCAAGCCGTGGCTCGGGGCTTCGGCCAAGCGCACATTGCGCGGGATCACCGTGCGATAGACTTTGTCGCCGAAATGCTTGAGCAGTTGCTGAGAAACTTGATTCGCCAAATTATTACGCGGGTCAAACATCGTGCGCAGCAAACCCTCGATCCGCAGTTTCGGATTCAGGATTTTGCGGATTTTCTCGACGGTTTCGAGTAAGGCCGAAATCCCTTCCAGGGCGTAATACTCACATTGCGTTGGAATAATGACGGCATCCGCCGCGACTAACGCGTTGACCGTCAACATGTTCAAGGCGGGCGGGCAGTCGATGATGATATAGGCGTAGTTGTTCTGCACCGGATCGAGCGCCGCGCGCAGTTTCAGTTCGCGCCCCAGTTCTTCCAACAGGCCCACTTCCGCGCCGGTTAAATCGCCGTTCGCGGGTAATAAATCGTAGCCAATCGTAGGTAGGTTGTGGGTCGCATCGATGACGCTGGCGTCGCCCATCAACACATCAAAACTCGAACGCGTGAGCGCGCGTTTGTCGACGCCACTGCCCATCGTCGCGTTGCCTTGGGGATCAAGATCGACGAGTAGCACCGCACGCTTGGTCGCGGCCAGCGACGCAGCCAGGTTTACACTGGTGGTGGTCTTACCAACACCGCCTTTCTGATTGGCGATTGCGAATACCTTGGCCATTGAACTACCGGGCTTGTTGTTGTAAGCCGCGCGCGAGCGGGTTCGCATGAACTCGGCGGCATCGTCTGATTATGGCACAAACCCGCGCCGCGCCTAGAGCGTGATGGCGCTGGAAAGGAATTTCCGCTCGAGAAGAATCAAATGGCGCGACGTCCACGCGGGCAGGTGTACTGCTACCACTTGAATGGCGTAGTGGTTCGGATCGAGCGCCGCTAGTTCAGCATGCGGCACCTGTCCCTTCATCGCCACTAGTCGACAATCTCGTGCTTGAATAGCAGCGGTGTCGACAACCAACCCCGACAAGCTGCCGTAGGCGCGGCACACCACACAATCGACCACGACCGGAGACTGCCAAGCCTCGATCCGGGTGGCGATCACACTGATCCGTGATAAGCCTAGTTCGATTTTTGCTTGCTCGAGAAATCGCGCCCGTTTGCCGCGTGGCTCGATGAGATACATCTCGAGATCAGGGCGCATGCAGGCCAGGATGACGCCGGGCAAACCCGCACCGCTCCCAAGATCCGCCACGCTGCGCCCCCGCAGATAGGGGACGACCGCGAGACAATCAGCGATATGCTGATTGATGAATTCCGCCGGCGTGCGCGCACCGGTTAGGTTCGCGATGCGATTCCATTTGAATATCAACTCAACGTAGCGGGTCAGTGTCGCGCTTTGCGTGTCGGTGAGCGTCACGCCTTGCGCGGTGGCGGCAGCGCGCACCAGATCGACGATTTGCACGGCTGCTGTGCGACTCTCCGCCGCTAAGGCGGGTTCACGCGCGGGCCGAGCCGCGGCCATCACCGCGTTTGAGATGCACTAGTAACAACGAGATGGCGGCCGGTGTCATGCCCGAAATGCGCGCCGCTTGACCGAGCGTATGGGGTCGATAATGGCCCAGCTTCGTCACGATCTCATTCGATAGTCCGCGCACCCCGCGATAATCGAAATCGACCGGCAACACGGTACTTTCATGGCGTCGTGCGCGATCGATTTCATCGTCTTGGCGGGCTAGGTATCCGCTATAGCGCGCGGTGATCTCCAATTGTTCGATCACTGCCTCATCAGTGACCGCGGGTCCCGCACCGGGTAAACGCATCAACGTCGCATAGTCGAGTTCAGGTCGGCGTAGCAAGTCCGCCAAACTCTGCTCCTTGCGCAGCGGCTGGCCGAGTACCGCCGTGGCGTCAGCCTCCGAGAGCCGATCGGGCGACATCCAGCTCGTCTCCAAGCGGGCTTGTTCGGTCGTGAAGAGACTTTGCTTCGCATCAAACGCCGCCCAGCGCTGGTCGTTGACAAGGCAAAGCTCCCGACCGTGCGGCGTTAGCCGCAGATCGGCATTGTCTTCACGCAGACGCAAACGATACTCGGCGCGACTCGTAAACATGCGGTAAGGTTCGGTGGTGCCGCGCGTCACCAAGTCATCGATCAACACGCCGATATAAGCTTCATCGCGGCGCGGGTACCACGTGCTCTCGCCGCGAACTTTACGCGCGGCGTTTAGTCCCGCGATCAAGCCCTGCGCCGCCGCTTCTTCATAGCCGGTGGTGCCGTTAATTTGCCCAGCAAAAAACAACCCAGAGAGCGATTTGGTTTCGAGCCAGGGATAGAGTTCACGCGGATCGAAATAATCGTATTCGATCGCATAACCGGGGCGCGTGATATGCGCGCGTTCAAAGCCCTTGATTGAGCGCACCAGCGCCAATTGAACGTCAAATGGCAGACTGGTCGAGATGCCGTTCGGATACACTTCGCGGGTCGTTAACCCTTCCGGTTCAATGAAAATCTGGTGCGAGTCACGTTCGGCGAAGCGCATCACTTTGTCTTCGACCGATGGACAATAGCGTGGACCCACGCTTTCGATTTGACCGTTGTACATCGGCGAGCGCGTAATCGCCGCGCGAATAATGGCGTGGGTGGCAGCATTGGTGTGCGTGATATGGCACAGCGTCTGCGCTGGATGGTCGGTATCGCGACCGAAAAATGAAAACACCGGACACGGAGAATCGCCGGGCTGCGCAGCGAGTTCAGCGTAATCAATCGTCGTCCCATCGATGCGCGGCGGGGTGCCAGTCTTCAGACGTCCGACCGGCAATTTGAGCTCACGTAGTTTGCAGGACAAGCGATTGGCCGGTGGATCACCCGCCCGCCCCGCTTGGTATTGCGCTTCGCCGATATGCACCAAACCACTGAGGAAGGTGCCAACCGTCAGCACCACCGCCGGCGCCTCAAATTCGACGCCCATCTGCGTCACCACCCCGACGACGCGGTCGCCGAGAAGCAAGAGGTCATCGACCGCTTGTTGAAAAAGGACGAGATTCGGTTCGGCTTCGAGAGCTTGGCGGATAAATCCTCGATACAAGGCGCGATCGATTTGAGCACGCGTGGCGCGGACCGCCGGCCCTTTGCTGCCATTCAAGCGTCGAAAATGGATCCCGCAGTGATCGGCGGCCGTACCCATGATGCCGCCGAGCGCGTCGATCTCCTTGACCAAATGACCCTTGCCAATGCCCCCGATCGCGGGATTACACGACATCGCACCCAGGGTTTCGATGCTGTGCGTCAACAATAAGGTGTGCGCGCCACTGCGCGCGCTGGCCAACGCGGCCTCCGTGCCGGCGTGACCACCACCAACCACGATAACGTCGAAACACTGCGGGTAGCGCATGACCATTCGCTCTTGATCTGGACTGGACGCGAAAGGATAACCGCGTGACGGCAGCGTACCAAGCGTTAGATTTGAGTGTCGTTCGCTGAAGAAACCCAAACAAGTGTGCGCAAATAAGGTCGAGGCGAAGCCGGTTGGGGTACACACTCCGCTCTTCCTCGCCGGCTCGTCGCTGTTCCGCGTGCGGCGCATCCTAAGCGCCACACGCTCCACCATGACGCTACGTGTGCACACCACTACCGCCTCGGATGCGGATTTAGCACTTGCGACAATGAAACTTCTGACGCGACGACGAGTCTTGAATCTGTCGCGAGGTTGACGGCCACCAATGGCTATGAAAGATTGCGCGCCGCTGGTGATACCCCGATAAAGCGGGGCACACACCCGACCACTGACCGAGGCTTGAGTTTATTCACGAGCGTTTCTGGCGTCGTCAGAAGAAGAAAACCGAGGAGCTGTAATGGATAACCTCATCGAGGTCACGGAACTGCGCAAGCAGTTTGGCAACTTAGTCGCAGTCGACGGCGTGTCGTTAGCCGTCAAACGCGGCGATGTCTTGGGATTTCTAGGGCCGAACGGCGCTGGCAAATCCACCACCATGAAAATGATCACGGGCTTTCTCGCGCCAACCAGTGGCGCGATCAAAATCGGCGGTCGCGCGCTCGCCGATGACCCGATCGCAGCCAAGGCCCGCATCGGTTATTTACCCGAAGGCGCGCCCGCCTACGGCGAAATGACACCCGCCGCATTTCTCGATTTTATCGGCGACATTCGCGGCCTGACGGCGACGCAGAAGGCGCAGCGGATCCGCGAAGTCATCGCCAAGATCCATCTCGAAGGCGTACTCAATCAAACCATCGAGACCTTATCTAAGGGCTACAAGCGCCGCGTCGGTCTGGCTCAGGCGATATTGCATGACCCCGAAATTCTCATCATGGATGAGCCCACCGATGGTCTCGATCCCAACCAGAAACACGAAGTCCGCGCGTTGATTAAAGAGATGGCGCCGAACAAAGCCATCATCATTTCAACGCATATCCTGGAAGAAGTGGACGCGGTGTGTACTTGCACCGCAATCATCGCCAAAGGGCGCCTGGTGTTTTCCGGCACGCCAGGCGAGCTCGAAGCGCGCTCGCGTTATCACAATGCGGTCACTTTGACGGTGGACACCAACCACGCGCAAGCCATCGAAGAGGCGCTGCGTGCGTTGCAGAACGTCGCTGCTGTTGAGCGTGCGCCACGCAGTGATACGGTGGTGCGCCTAACCGCTCTGCCGCACAACGGCCACAGCATTTTCACCGCGGTGCAAGCACTAGGTCAGCGTCAGGGTTGGGCAGCCGTCGAAATGTTCGTTGAAAGCGGACATTTGGATGAAGTGTTTCGCGCGATAACCACTGATCCGCGCCCCAGCGTTGCAGGAGAACAAAAATGAGCCGCGTTGGAACGCTCATGCGCCGCGAGTTCCGTGGCTATTTCGCGACCCCAGTGGCCTATGTGTTCATCGTGATCTTTTTATTCCTGACCGGGATTTTCACGTTCTACATCGGTAATTTCTACGAACGAAACCAGGCCGATCTCGAACCCTTCTTTCGCTACCTACCCTGGCTTTATATGTTGCTGATTCCAGCGATTTCGATGCGCCTATGGTCCGAGGAACGTAAGTCGGGCACCATCGAACTATTGATGACCTTGCCACTTTCGCTGGCCGACGCCGTGATCGGCAAATTCCTCGCCGCCTGGGCGTTCACCGCCTTGGCGCTCGCTCTGACGTTCCCGCTGTGGCTGACGGTGAACTATCTCGGCAGCCCCGACAATCGCGTGATCGCCGCCGGCTATATCGGAAGCCTGTTGATGGCCGGAGGTTTTCTCGCGATTGGCTCGTGTATTTCGGCGCTGACTAAAAATCAAGTAATCGCGTTCGTGACGAGCTTCGTCATCTGTTTCGCGTTTAACTTAAGCGGCTTTCCCATCGTGCTCGACTTCTTTCGGGCGTGGGCGCCACAGGCGCTGGTCGACGCCATCAGTTCGTTCAGTTTTTTGACGCACTTTAGTTCGATTCAAAAAGGCGTGATTGATCTGCGCGATGTGGTGTTTTTCTCAAGCCTGATCGCCTTCTTCCTCTACGCGAACATGCTCGCCATTGACGCTAAAAAGAGCAGCTAACCATGTCTCGAAGCCAAGTAACTTATAGCCTCCTCGTCGCGCTCGCGCTGTTCATTGGGATTAACATCATCGCCAACGAAACCTTAACGTCGCAGCGCTTGGACCTCACTAGTGGTCGGCTCTACACGTTGTCGAGCGGTAGTCGCAATATTCTGGCGAAGCTCGATGAACCCGTGACCTTGCGCCTGTATTTTTCAGCCAAGCAATTCGCCGGCGTCCCGCAGTATCTTAACTACGGTAAACGCGTGCGCGATCTCCTCGAGGAGTACGCCGCCAAAAGCCGCGGCAAACTTAAGCTCACGGTGATCGAGCCCGAGCCGTTTTCCGAAGCCGAAGACCAGGCCGTCGGCTATGGCATCGAGCAGCTGCCGATCAGCGCCACGGGTGAGGTTGGCTATTTAGGCTTGGTCGGCACCAATGCCACTGATCAGGAATTGCCGATTCCCTATCTCAATCCAGAGCGTGAAGACGCGCTGGAATACGAAGTCACCAAACTCATCTACAACCTGGCCAATCCGAAAAAGCGTGTGGTTGGGGTGTTATCGAGTTTGCCCGTGCTGGGCGGCGCGCCCGATCCGCGGACCGGACAGCCAGGTCATGCCTGGGCCAGTTTCGATATGCTGAAGGAGTTCTTCGAGCTCAAACCGCTTGATCAACAACTGACGAAGATCGATGACAACATCGATACCCTCCTTGTGGTACATCCCAAAAATCTGCCGCGCGGAACGCTATACGCAATTGATCAATTCGTACTCAAAGGCGGCAAGGCGATGATTTTCGTCGATCCGCTGGCCGAGGAAGATCATCCGGATCCGGATCAGGCAAACCCGATGGCGATGCCGAAAACCGATTCAAACTTGAAGGAATTGTTCGATAAATGGGGCGTGACGCTACTGCCCGATCAGATCGCGGGCGACTTGGAATCCGCCGTGCGCGTTGCCTTTGGGGGCAGTCGCGGTCAACAAGAAGTGAATTACCTACCGTGGCTTCAATTGCAGGGTGGGCGCTTAAATCATGACGATTTCATCACCAATCAACTGAAAGGGATCAACGTTGGCAGCGCCGGCATCCTCGAACCCATCAAGGGCGCGAAGACGACGCTTACTCCACTGTTGACCACCGGACCACACTCGGGATTGATCGGTCGTGATGCCGTGGTGTTTGTGCGCGATCCCAATGCGTTGTTGACGAATTTCAAAGCCGATAAATCAGCGCTTATCCTCGCCGCGCGCATCATGGGCAAAGTCGACAGTGCGTTCCCCGAGGGTCAACCGCTCGACGAGAAAAACAAAAATGCGCCCGGTAACCCAGCCCATTTGAAAGCATCACTCGGCGCCATTAATGTGATCGTGGTGGCGGACACCGACATCCTCGCGGATCGGTTTTGGGTTCGGATGGAACGCATGCTAGGAATGGAAGTGCCGAATCCGTTCGCGAATAACGCCGATTTCCTGATCAATGCGGTCGATAACCTGGGCGGCAACGATGACTTGATCAGTCTCCGCAGCCGCGGCGCGTTTTCGCGGCCGTTTGAAGTGGTCAATCAAATTCAACGCGAGGCGGAAGCGCAATTTCGCGATCAAGAGCAAGCGCTGCAAGCCAAGCTGAAGGAGACCGAGGGCAAGTTACAGGAACTGCAGCGCAAGCCAGAAGGCAGTGGCGAAGCGCTGTTGAGCTCCGAGCAGCGCAAAGAAATTGAATTGTTTCGCGGCGAGCAATTGAAGACGCGCAAACAGCTGCGCGGCGTACAACACGATTTGCAGAAAAATATCGAACGTCTCGGGATGCGCCTTAAATTCATTAATATTGGCGCGATCCCGTTACTACTGTCGGTGTTCGCGCTCGGAATCAGCGTCTATCGCGCTCGTCGCCAAGCTTGAACGCCAGAGTAACGCGCATGAAATTTCGTCCTCTTATCACGTTCATCATTGCCGTGGTCGTGCTCGTCGGGGCGTGGCGGATTACGCAGCGTAAGACGCCCACCGCCGACGTTCAGGCCGTGGAGCTGTATCCAGGCCTTATCGATAAGATCAATGACGTACGCTCGATCACGGTCAAAAACAAAGACGGCGCAGTGACGGTGGCACGCGCGGGTGAGCGCTGGACCGTGCACAGCTTGGACGATTACCCGGCTAATGTCGCCACGATCAAACAGGCGCTGGTGCAGCTCGCCAGTCTTAAAATCCTCGACATCAAAACGTCGAACGCCGCGAAGTATGCGCAAATTGGCGTGGAAGACGTGACCAGTCCCGACGCCCATTCGCGTCTGGTCACCGTCATCGGAGCGGGTCCTTCGCCGACGGCGTTATTAATCGGCAAGGAACGACCGGCGAAAGCGCAGATGGCGCCCCGTCATTATGTACGCCGCGCCGGCGAAGCGAATGCGTTGTTGGTGGAAGGCGAACTCTCCTTCAGCGCGAAAGCGAATGATTGGCTCGATTCCACGGTGGCGGATATACCCGTCGACCGCGTCCATCAAGTCACGGTCAAGCCGCATGATGGCAAGCCGTTCACAGTTCAGAAGGCCAATCCACAAGAGCAACTCTACACCCTAGCCGAAGTGCCAGCCGGTTTTGAAGTGCGCGCGAGGGCCACGGTATCGAGCATCGGCGGATTGTTGTTGGATGCTAAATTCGAACGCGTAATGGCCGCCAGCAAACTGGCCGGACTGACGCCGCGGGCGAGCGCCGTGGTGGAAACCTTTGACGGTCTCGTCGGCATCGTGGACGCTTACGAGGTCGATAAAGCGATCTATCTGACGCTCAAATTCGCGCAGCAGGCCGTGGCCGCTCCGCCCACGACCGGGACTCCGAAGGCGAGCGGCGCGGAGCCCGCACCGGCAAACCCTTCCGCGCTGAAAAAGCCGGCAGAGATAGCGATCGAAGTTGAAGAACTGAACAAACGCGTTGCGAGTTGGGCGTACGTCTTACCGGATTACAAGTCGCACCTCCTCGATAAAAAATTTGAAGATTTAATCAAAAAGAAAGCGCTTCCCGCCGCCGTCAGCGGCGCACCGAAATAACGTGCTTTTTAGACGTCGAACCAGGGCAATACCGTGTTCTGCGCGGCAATCGCCCATTGTATTTGACCGACACCAGCCCACGACTCGAGTTGTTCGGCGACTAAATCTGGATGGTTGGTGCGCTCGCTAAGATGCGCGGCGACCACCCGTCGGAGCTGCGTCGAAGCCATCATCATTAGCAATCCGCGCGCCTGCAGATTGCTGAAGTGACCGTAGACGCTCCCAATCCGTTTCTTCAACCGCGCTGGATATGGCGATTCGGCGAGCAACTTTATGTCGTGGTTGAATTCAAGCACCAAGGCGTTACAGGCGCGATATTGTTGAATGACATGGGGTGTGGCGCTGCCGAGGTCGGTAAGGATCCCGAGCCGCGCATTGTCATGGACGATGATGAATTGGGTCGGCTCACGCGCATCGTGTGGCACTGGGACTGGGTGGATCTCGAGATCGCCCAAGGTAAAGGCGGCATGCGCCGAGAACTCATGCCAATCCGCGACGGTTCCGCCACGCGCCTGATCGGCCACGTGTGTGCCACGCGAAGAATACACGGGAATAGAGTACTTGCGAGCGAGGGGCCCAACGCCGCCTAAGTGATCATCATGCTCATGGGTGACGAGGATCGCGGTAAGGCTTGCAGGGTCAAACCCGAGCGTCTGCGCGCGGTCCTCAAAGGCCTTTAGTGAATAGCCACAATCGACTAGGAGCGTCGTCGTCGCGCTCTGGACTAATGTCGCGTTGCCGGCGCTTCCACTACCAAGCAACGCACAACGCATGCGCGGAAGCGCTTAGCCGGCGCCGCGGTTTAACGCGGAATTCAAGCGATCGAGCACCTGCTTGGAAATATCGCCAGTTTCCCAACGACCTTCCTTGTCGAGCACGACGACTTCGGTCTTCGCGCCCACACCAGTTAAATTAATTTGCAGTTCGTATTCGTCGTCATCGCCCCAGAATTTGAGCTTCGATAATATGCCGCGCTTTTTGATTTCGCCTGCGCTGGCGGGGACACGAATAAAATAAATTCCTCGATCCTTGTCGGCTTGATCGATATCGATCCCCGCCTGCTTCAAGGCCACGCCGGTGCTGCGCCAAGCCGCTGAAAAATCCTCTAGCACCGACAAATACACTTTACCGCCGCCTGTACTGATTATTTCCGCTTTTCCGGTACTCGGCGCGGCGTCTTCTGGCGCCTCGGTGGCGTTGGTCGCCGCTGATTCTTCTGGAGCGCCGGCCGCGGTATCGGCCGGCGCTTTTTCGCTGCTGGCATGCGCCTCGCGCGGCGCCGGCGCCGCTGCCGTTTGCACGCCGGCAGCGTGCCCAATTAATCGTTCTTGCACGCGATCGACTAGCACCCGTTCGCGCTCGACGTCGCGGGCCTTGGGCTGCCAGACCTGATCGCTGCCTTTAGTGACGAGTTCTTCGCTGCGATTCGAAATATAAAGTACGGTGGTTCCAGCTTCCTGGCCAGGCTCGGCGAAAATTTTAAATTTCGTACGTGCCAACTCTTCTTGATTTTCAATCCAGGTGGTTTCGAGGATGCCGAGGTCCTCGTCGTTCAACTCTAAGGTGTAACCCAGTTCGCCCATCAGCGCGACCAGTTTCGGCCACATTTGCTTCGCCGCGCCTTGCACCGCCAAAACATGCTCGTTGTCCAACACGCGCACCGCGTCGTTCGCCGACTTCTCGACATCTTGATGGCGTTTACGCTCGGCGACGCGTTCCTGATACGACGAATAGGTCGCGGTCTGGCCACCCTCCGGGATCGCCATGCGATCTTTAATTGCTTCAGTCGTGAGACCGGGTGGCACTTCGAGATCTGGTAAGGTCTTACTCTTGCGATATTCGATTCGGTTGTCTGGGACGACTTGGTCTAACTTCGGGATGAGCTTGCTGCAACCTGACAAGCTTAGAACCAAGCAAACAGCAATGAGCACGGCCTGAGCCATAACGTAACCTCGGAATCGCGACGCGGCGGGCGGCGGAATTTAAACCGGAAGTGTTGAACTAGTGATGAACAGCAATCCCGGCGCGGGCCAGGGCCGCGCGCACTTTGGGCTGTTCATCGGCTGACAACCACGTCAGCGGCAGTCGAATGCCGACCTCGGCGCGCCCCATCGCGTGCAGCGCCCATTTGGTCGGAATCGGATTCGATTCACAAAATAAATCGCGATGTAAGAGCGCTAATGACGCATCGATCTTCGCGGCGCGCTCGCGCTCGCCGGCTAGCGCCGCGACGCACAGTTCATGCATCGCGCGCGGCGCGACATTCGCGGTCACGGAAATGACGCCATCACCACCGGCCAGCATAAATTCGCGGCCGGTCGCATCATCTCCACTCAAGAGCACAAAATTCGCCGTGCAATCGGCGCGCAGTTCAGCGACTCGACGCAGGTCACCGGTCGCTTCTTTAACGCCGACGATATGCGGGATCCGCGACAGACGTACAATCGTCGCCGGCAGCATGTCGCAGGCGGTGCGGCCCGGTACGTTGTATAAGACTTGCGGAATCGCGACGGCGTCCGCGACCGCTTTGAAATGCAAAAACAAACCTTCCTGGGTCGGCTTGTTGTAGTAGGGAGTCACCAGCAGACAGGCATCCGCACCGGCGGCCTTGGCAGCGGCCGTGAGGCTGATCGCTTCAGTGGTTGAATTGGCACCAGTGCCCGCGATAACTGGCACACGGCCCCGTACCAGCTCCACCGTGCGGCGGATCACTTCGTGGTGTTCTGCTTCGTCGAGGGTTGCCGATTCACCGGTGGTGCCGACGGCGACAATCCCATCGGTGTGTTCTGCGATATGGAATTCGATGAGCGCGGCATAACGCTCCCAATCGATCGCGGCCGTTGCGCTAACGCCGCCAGTCATCGGCGTCACGATAGCAACTAGACTGCCCCGCAAATGTGCCATCCGTACGACCCTGAAAAACGGTCGTGCATAGTAGCTTTCCACCCCCGCTAACTCAAGCTCGTAATCCTCTGCGCGCGCCGATTGGCGCGGTTAAGTTCGCGCGTGCTAAGCGCACTCCAAGCTTGCGAATGACGCGCCATCACAGGCACAATTGCCCGGCCCCATGAAGAATCCGACCAAGACCCCGCCCGAGATAACCCACAACTCCATCGCGATCTCGCTGATGGGCGCGAACCGTGTCGGACTTGTCGAAGGTTTCACGAAGGCGATACGCGACTGCGGCTGCATGATCGGCGATAGCCGGATGACCGTGTTGGGCGATCGCTTCGCCATGCTGTTGCTACTAACCGGCTCCTGGGACGCCATTGCAAAAATTGAAAGCATGCTGCCGCGGCTTGAGAATCAATTGCAGATCAAAGCGCTGTCGCAGCGTTCCGAACCGCGTAAACGCCACACCAATATGATGCCGTATGCGATCGAGGTGGTAGCCGTCGATCGCGCCGGCATCGTGCACGAAATCGCTCAGTTTTTCACACAACGCGAAATCGGCGTCGAAGATCTGTACTCGGGCACCTATACGGCGGCGCATACCGGCACGCCGATGTTTTCATTGCATATGACGATTGGCGTCCCGACCGATCTCTCAATCGCCGGTCTGCGCGGTGAATTCATGGATTTCTGCGATCACCTAAACCTCGACGCCATCATGGAGCCGGTGAAGTAGCGGCAAACAGCTCATGAATGCCCCCAAGTCCGGTAACCGCCTGTTCGTGCTCGACACGAACGTCTTGCTCCACGATCCCAGCGCGCTGTTTCGTTTCAAGGAACACGACCTCTACGTGCCGATGATGGTTCTCGAGGAATTGGATGCGACCAAGAAAGGGGTCTCCGAGGTCGCGCGTAACGCGCGTCAGGTAAGCCGCTTCTTGGATGAATTGATCGACGCCGCGGATCGCGTCGCGATCGAAGCCGGTCTCGCGTTGCCAGGCCCGCAGTCCGCGATCGCGGGGCAAACGCCGAATGGTCGATTATTTTTGCAGACCAATCCGTTGGCAACGACGGTCCCAATTGGGCTACCGGGCAACACTCCCGATAACAGCATCCTCGGCACCACGCTCGCGCTGATCGAGCAATTTCCAAGTACGGCCGTGACGTTGGTCTCCAAGGACATTAACCTCCGCATCAAGGCGCGCGTGCTCGGGGTGTCCGCGGAAGATTATTACAACGACAAAGCGCTCGACGATATCAGCTTGCTGTATACGGGCATGCGCGAACTTAAAGCCGATTTCTGGACCCGTCATGGCGCTGATCTTGAATGCTGGCAAGCCGACGGCAAAACCTACTACGCGTTGCCCGCGCGCGAGTTCGAACATTTTTATCCCAACGAATTTCTGTATAGCACTGGCGGCGACGCGCTCGAACTCGTGGCCCGGCGGCTCGACGGCGAACGCGTGATTCTCGAGCGCGCACGCGATTATCGGCATCAACGCAACACCGTGTGGGGCATGTTGGCGCGTAACCGCGAACAAAGCTTCGCGCTGAATTTACTGATGGACCCGGAGATCGATTTCGTGACCCTGTTAGGCGCCGCCGGCACCGGCAAGACGTTACTCGCGCTTGCCGCCGGGCTCGCCCAATCGCTGGACGTTAAGCGCTATCGCGAAATTATCGTCACTCGCGAAACGGTACCACTTGGCGAAGACATCGGCTTTTTGCCCGGAACGGAAGAAGAGAAAATGACGCCGTGGATGGGCGCGCTCATGGATAATCTCGAGGTCTTGTCCGAAACGCAGGAAGGTGGGGATTGGGGCCGCGCCGCGACCACGGATTTGCTGCAAAATCGAGTCAAGATTCGCGCCATGAATTTTATGCGCGGGCGTACGTTCTTCAACCGCTACATCATCATCGACGAAGCGCAGAACTTAACGGCCAAGCAAATGCGCACACTGATCACGCGCGCGGGACCTGGATCCAAAATCGTGTGCTGTGGCAACATCGCTCAGATCGATACGCCGTACTTAAGCGAAACGACCTCGGGCTTGACCTATATTGTCGATCGGTTCAAGGGCTGGGCGCATGGTGGGCATATCACCTTGATGCGTGGTGAACGATCGCGGCTCGCCGATTATGCGGTGCAGTGCCTTTAGGGCCGGGACCCGAGCAGTAACGCGGAAACGCTCATCCTCAAGTGATGACCGCCCTCAAAAAATGCTTCGCGCATCACACGTCACACTCGACCACGGCGCAATGAGTCTACCGTGACAGTCGACGCCCCTCATCGGGCCGAGTTGGCGCTGCAGATTAAAGCTTGGGGTCGCGAGGAAGGCTTCGCGCAACTCGGCATTACCCATATTGATTTATCCCACGACGAACCACTACTCGAGGCGTGGCTGGCTCGCGGCTATCACGGCGAGATGGCATATATGGCCGCGCATGGCGCTAAGCGTAGTCATCCCGAGTTGCTAGTACCGGGCACGCTGAGTGTGATCTCGGCCACACTCAATTATCTGCCGGCGAGCGCCTACAATATGCAAGCAGCGCTTGATGATCACGAACGCGCGTATATCGCGCGCTACGCACTCGGCCGGGATTACCACAAGGTGCTGCGCGGTCGCCTACGACGCTTGGCCGCGCGGATCAACACGGCGATCGGCCCGACTGGGTTTCGGGTCTTCACCGACAGTGCGCCAGTGCTCGAAAAAGCCCTGGCCCGCAATGCCGGCCTCGGCTGGATCGGCAAACACACCAACCTCATCAATCGCAACCAGGGCTCGTGGTTTTTTCTGGGTGAAATTTATACCGATCTCGCCCTGCCGGCTGATCCGTCGTATTTGGCGGATCATTGCGGCAGTTGCACGCGCTGCATCGACGTATGCCCCACCGCGGCAATAGTCGCGCCGTATACCCTCGATGCGCGCCGCTGCATCGCCTATCTCACGATTGAATTCGCCGGCTCGATTCCGCATGCACTACGTCCGCTAATCGGAAATCGCGTATTCGGCTGCGACGATTGTCAGCTCGTGTGCCCGTGGAACCGCTATGCTGAAGTCGCTTCAGTTCCTGACTTCGACGTTCGCCACGGCTTGGATGCGACGACGCTACTCGAGCTGTGGGCGTGGAATGAAGCCACGTTCCGTGCGCGGACCGAAGGGTCTGCCTTGCGTCGCGTCTCTTATCAGCAATGGCAACGGAACCTCGCCGTCGGACTCGGTAATTCGCCGCCAAGACCGCAAACGCTTGCGGCCTTGGCGGCGCGAATCGATGCGGCTACGCCGCTGGTGGTCGAGCACATCGAGTGGGCCATGGCCGCGCAGCAAGCAGGATTGAGCGGCCGTCACCATTGAGGTCTCGACTCGGCCGTCGCCAACGGCGGGACGCGAATTAAGCGTCGGTCCAGACCTCCAACTAGACTGTGCACGAACGCTCTGGAACAAGAACAAATGACTGGCTACTTCGATCTCAACCAGCAGACCTATGACTGGTGTGTGCGCGTGTTTGATCGGGCCAAAAACCTGCTCGGAGTCCGCATCATGATGCATCACGATGCCGGGCAACTTGAGCAGGGCGATATTTTTCTATTCAATCATTTCGCCCGTGCCGAGACTTTCATTCCGCAATACTGCATTTACCGCGAAACCAACGCCTTATGTCGTTCGATCGCCGCCAGCGAATTTTTCGCGGGCAACGATCGCTTTGCGAATCTGTTGCGTCACGTCGGGGCGGTGCCACACGATCATCCCGAACTGATGTCGCTGCTCGCGACCGACATTCTCAAGGGCCGCAAGGTCATCATTTTTCCGGAAGGCGGAATGGTCAAAGATCGACAGGTCGTCGACGATCGCGGTGGATACAGCGTCTATTCGCGCTCGGCGGACGCGCGGCGCAAACACCATTCTGGCGCGGCGCGCTTGGCGGTGGGTCTGCAAATTTTCAAACAGGCGGTTCTACACAAGGAGCAGCGCAAAAAACACGGAGATCTCGAACGCTGGGCGGAGCAGCTCGGCTTGCCTTCGGTCGCGATCCTGCTCGAACGCGCGCGCCGTCCGGTGACGATCATTCCGGCCAACATCACGTTTTATCCGTTGCGGGTCGAAGATAATTTTCTGCGGCGCGGCGCTGATTTGGTGTTAGGTGCATTAAGTCCCCGTGCGATTGAAGAGTTAATCGTCGAAGGAAATTTGTTTTTCAAGGCCACTGATATGGACATCCAGTGCGGTGAGCCCATTCGACCCAGTGAGCATTGGGAATGGTGGGAGCGGCTGATTGCCGGCTATATGGGGCGTGGGATGCCGGATCTGAATGCGATTTTCGAACCCGAATACTTGCAGAAAAATCCAGTGCGGAAAATCGCATCCAAGGGCTTGCAGAGCAGCATCTCGGGTCTCCGCGATCGGTACATGCACGGTATTTATCGCGAAGTGACAGTCAACTTAAGTCACCTCGCGGCCTGTGCCATCATGCAGCTCATCGCCGGTGGACGGGCAGAGTTTTCACTACCCGAGTTCGCGCGAATCTTGTACTTGGCATTGAAACGCCTGCAAACACACACCGAAGTTCATCTCCATCGGAGCTTGATCAATCCCGCGGTGTACCGGACGTTGCTGGAGAATGAGTCGACTGATTTACAGGAATTCCTGGCCGCGGCGGCCGCGGCGCAACTAATCTCGATTGAAGGCGCGAGCGTGCGGTGCCTCGATAAACTACTGGTGAAGACGAGTTTTGATCAGGTCAGAATAGAAAATCCGTTGGAAGTGTATGCGAACGAAGTTGAACCCATGCCCGAAGTCGCCGCGGCCGTGACCGGCGCGATCGCGGATCAGGGCCAATGCGCGGCGCAGGATCTGGCGGCGTTCAGTTTCGCCGACGCCCTGCAGGCATTGGATTGGGATCGCCGCATGTTCACCAAGGACAAGCATCGGGAGATCAACTCGCAGGAGACCGCGACCGCCGATCCTGCGCCATTTCTGCTCCACGCCGCGAAGCCACGCGCGCTTGGCGTGTTACTGGTTCACGGTTTCCTCGCGAGCCCGGCGGAGATCCGACCCTTCGGCGAGAAACT
>JAYUEZ010000167.1:0-2267 GCA_043738965.1 Gammaproteobacteria bacterium | reverse complement strand
CGTGGTGGTTGCGTTCGCCAGGTTATGCGCGGCGACGGCTTGGCCGTTCAGCATTTGCCGCGCGGCGGACATGGCGAGAAAGATCATGCGGTCCATGGGGTAGCTTCTCTATCTCTACCGAATATTGATGATCGACTGCGTCACCGAATCGGCCGTTTTAATCACCTGCGTATTGGCCTGGAAATTTCGCTGGGCGACGATCAGTTTCACCAGTTCGGAGGAGACATCGACATTCGAGTCTTCCAACGCCCCGGATTGAACCAAGCCCAGGCTGCTCGAACCTGGCGGCCCGACCAAGGCCGATCCGGCCGCGAAAGTTTCCGCCCAATTATTTTTCCCCAGTGACTGTAAGCCCTGTGGATTCGCGAAATTCGCCAGCGCTACTTGACCTTGGAGTTTTGATTGGCCGTTGGTGTAACGCGCGAACACATGGCCGTTCTTATCGATATCGACACCGGCAAGCTGTCCGGTAGTAAAGCCGTTTTGGCTTAACTTGTTTACGCCAAACGGTGCGCCGTACTGCGTCATCTCGGTCAAATTGACGGTGATGTTCTGGGCGGCGCCACCACCCGCGGGCGTGAACGCAGGCAGCGTCAATGAACCGCCCGCCGGCAGGGTTAATGCTCCATTCGTACCGAAAGTAATCGGCTGCGCCGCGCCGACGGCGGTGCCATCGACCGTGGTATTGACGTTCCAGGCGCCGCTGCCGGTTTTGACAAAGTACATTTGAATCAAATGCGAGCCGCCTAACGAATCAAAGACCGAGGTAGCGGTGGTGTTGTTATAGGTCTTGCTATCCGCCGGATTAAACGGAGTGACTGACGGAATCGCCGCTTGCGAATCGAGGTTGGCGCCCATATCCATCGTGGACGTCGCCTGTGGATTGGTATTCGCGGTCGAGATCTGCAGCGGCGCGCGTGATCCGGTCACCGTGCCATTGGCGTCGGTGGTGAACGCGACTAGCTTTTGGCTATTGGCATTGACGACAAACCCGTTGCGATCCATGCCGAACGCGCCATCGCGCGAATAGAGTTGGGCGCCGTTGTCGTCAACGATGAAAAAGCCTTGGCCACTGACCGCGAGATCAAGGCCGCTGTCGGTAAACGAGATATTGCCCTGCGAAAACTGTTGCGCGACACGCGCGGTATTCACCCCGGCGCCCGTCGCGATCGACGACACACCAACATTGGTGGTCGCGAACACATCATGAAACTCGGCCCTCGAACCCTTGAATCCGGTGGTGCCGACGTTGGCGATGTTATTACCGATGACATTCAGATCAGCCTGCGATGCGCGCAGCCCGCTAATTGCGGTGCGAAATGGCATGTGCTTAGCTCCTCACTAATTCGAATATAAAGTACTTACAACACCCGTTTGATCGCGTCGATCTGGAAGGCGCCGTAGTCCGCGAGATTGAGCATCGGCGGCTGTCCACCGCGGGCTAACGTCACGCTTTCGACCGGTGCGCGCACCAAGGTAGTCGCGGATTGCGCCTTGCCATCGACGATGCTTTCGGCCTTCACCAGATACTTGCCCGCGAGCGCCTGATTACCGGCATCGTCGCGCCCATCCCACGCAAACTCCGCAACGCCAGCGTTCTGCGCGCCGAGATCCAGACGGCGCACCAATTGTCCGGCGGCGTCTGAAATCGTGACGCGCACGTCGCTGGTCGCAACGGGGAGATCCAATCCAAGCTTCGGTTGCTCGCCGTCCTTCAGTGCAAGCTTGTCGCTCGCCACCAGCACTTGGCGTCCGACCATCGTCGACGCTTGCAGCGCTTGGCTCGATTGCAGCGACGCCGCGAGCGTGCCAAACGATTTTTGCAGATCCGTGATCCCCGACACGGTGCCGAACTGCGCCATCTGGCTCAAGAATTCACCGTTTTGCATCGGGCTCGACGGATCCTGATTTTTGAGCTGGGTGATCATCAATTGCAGAAAGGCATCCTGCCCGACTTTTTTGTGATCGCCGGTCGCGGCTTTTTCTTTCAGGCGCGCCGCATCAAGTGCCGACGGTAATATGTTGATTGAATTTGCCATTGTGTATCCTCGTCACTACTGCCCAAGCGCGAGTGTTCGCGCGAGCATTTGTTTAGACGCTTCCATGATTTCGATATTGGTCTGATAACTACGCGAGGCAGCGATCATGTTGGCCATTTCTTCCACCGTGTTGACGTTTGGCATGAACACATAGCCATCGCCGTCCGCGAGCGGATTGCCGGGTTGATATTCGCGCCGTAACGGCGCCTTGCTCTCGACTACTCCGGC
>JAYUEZ010000166.1:0-6006 GCA_043738965.1 Gammaproteobacteria bacterium | reverse complement strand
CTGACTGTTTAGCAAGGCGCAGGCGAAGGCTGCGGGTTCGTGGCATTTGAGCCATGCCGAAACATACGCCAGCAACGCGAAACTGGCCGCGTGCGATTCGGGAAAGCCGTATTCGCCAAAACCCAAAATCTGCTGAAAAATGCCCTCCGCAAATTCGGCTTTATAACCGCGCGCCAGCATTCCGCTGATAAGCTTGTCGCGAAACGGTTCTAACCCGCCTTTACGTCGCCATGCCGCCATGACACGGCGCAGTTGATCCGCTTCTCCGGGCGTGAAGCCGGCGGCCACCACGGCTAATTGCATCACCTGCTCCTGGAAAATCGATACGCCCAAGGTGCGCTCCAGCACGCCTTTCACAGCGAGTGAGGGATAGGTGACCGGCTCGATGCCTTGACGCCGGCGCAGGTAGGGATGCACCATACCGCCCTGGATCGGACCGGGGCGCACGATAGCGACTTCGATCACCAGGTCGTAATAACAGCTCGGCTTCAAGCGCGGCAGCATGCTCATTTGTGCGCGCGATTCGATTTGAAACACGCCGATAGTATCGGCGCGCTGAATCATGGCGTAAGTCGCTGGCTCTTCGGCAGGAATATCCGCCATCCCGAACGCCACACCGCGATCCGCCGCGATCAATGCACACGCGCGCCGAATCGCCGACAACATGCCGAGACATAGACAATCCACCTTGAGTAACCCTAAGGCTTCCAAATCATCTTTATCCCATTGGATGACGGTGCGCTCGGGCATCGCGGCGTTTTCGATCGGGACCAGTTGATCGAGCGGCCCATCCGAGATCACGAATCCACCCACGTGTTGCGATAAATGGCGCGGAAATCCGATTAACTCGGCAACCAGTTGCAGCACGCACTGAATCTGCGCATTCGCCGGATCAAAACCAGCCTCGCGCAAGCGTTCATCAAGGCTGTGCTGGTCATCCCACCAAAAAATATTTTTCGCGAGCCGATCGACTTGAGCTAACGCCAGCCCCAAAGCCTTGCCGACATCACGCACGGCGCTGCGCGCCTTATAGGTGATGACGGTGGCGGCCAGCGCGGCACGCTTACGGCCATATTTTCGATAAATATATTGAATGACTTCTTCGCGTCGCTCGTGTTCAAAATCGACATCGATATCGGGCGGCTCACCGCGTTCCTTGGAGATAAAACGCTCGAACAACATTTCCATTCGCGCGGGGTCGACTTCCGTCACGCCTAAGCAATAGCACACGGCCGAATTCGCCGCCGAGCCCCGCCCTTGGCACAAAATGCCGCGGCTGCGGGCAAAGCGCACGATGTCGTAGACGGTCAGGAAAAATGCTTCATAGCGCAGCTCTGCGATCAACGTTAATTCGTGTTCGATCTGGGTGGTCACCGCCGCGCTCACGCCCGTTGGCCAGCGCGTGCACATGCCACGCGCGGTGAGCTTGCGCAGATGACTGCTCGCGGTCTCGCCCGCGGGGACGAGTTCGCGTGGATACTGATATTGCAGTTGCTCGAGCGTGAACTGACAGCGCAGGGCAATCTTGACCGTCTCGGCCAGTAACGCAGCGGGATAGATCTTCGCCAACCGCGAACGCGGACGGAGATGTCGTTCGCTATTCGGAAACAGCGCATAGCCCGCGTGCTGCACCGAGGTGTTCAGGCGAATTGCCGTCAACACATCGCACAGCGGTTGGCGGCTCGGGAGATGCATATGTACATCACCACTGGCGACTAGCGGTAGACCATATTGCGTGGCCCACTGAGTGAGTGTCGCGAGACGCGCTTGATCGACGCCCGAATAAAACAATTCCACCGCTAGCCACGCGCGATCGGCAAAATGCTCGGCCAGCCAGACCGGGGTCGTCTGCTCAAGCGTGGTAGGTACCGACAACAGCAAGCCGCGGGTAATCCCCGCCACCACATCGGACCGACTCAGGCGGTACTCACCTTTCGCACACTGCCGCCGACCGTAGGTAATGAGGCTGGCCAATTCCGCATAGGCCGTGGCATCGGGTGCTAGAACGACTAACCGTTCGCCAGTCTCCAGCGTAAATTCGCTGCCTAAGATGAACCGCAAGCCCGCCTCTTTGGCCGCCACCCAGGCGCGCACCGCGCCGGCTAATGAACACTCATCCGTCAAGGCCAGCGCGGTGTAGCCGAGCGCGATCGCCTGGCGCACCAATTCTTCGGGATGCGAAGCGCCGCGCAAAAACGTGAAGTTGCTGAGCGTATGGAGTTCGGCATAGGCAGGTGTCATGGGAGTTTGCCCGCATTAACGAATACTGTTTATATATCCAGTATTCTGACCATCTTGAGTTGCTGACTCAAGCTACCGCAGGCGCGGCCGACAACGGCCGTGAGTCTCTTAAGGAGGGGCCGCCATGCGTCGGACATTATTTATGGAGCTATGCGCCTCGGCTGGTTTGTGGACCGCGCTCTTCAGCACCAACACCGCCTGGGCCGCCGCGCCGGTCTGGCCTACCTGGCCCCAAGTGCAGCAGGGCGCCGAACAATTTACTTACGATCGCCTAGGCGACACGCGGCGCTTAATGCTCGGACCCCATGCTCCCTCCACGCGCGACATCGCGCCCAATCAAACGTGCGCCGAGCTTTACGCGCAACGCTTGCAGCTCATGCAAACGCAATACAATTACACGCCTCCTTACACCCAAGACCCGCGCAACCGCGCAGCGGTTTTTCTGGGCACGATGTTTCCACCCGCCTTCTTCTATCTCGCTTTCACCGGTGTGCAAGCGTACAGCGCCGCCACGCGCGCGCCGCAGGTCATTGCCGATCTTGATGGACTGAGTTATGCCTCCGCCGTACAGCAGTGCTATGTGCGCTGAACACTCACTCGCTGCCCAATCCCATTGAGCAGGCGGTGGCGATTCTAATTTGTAGCTCAGCCTTATATGATCCGCGCTTCTTCTCATCGCAGTCGCGCGCGCCATGTTTGAAACCCTCAAGGCCTTAAATCCCGATCCCATTCTCGGCCTCATGGCCGCCTATCGCCAAGACGACAATCCACGCAAAGTCGATCTGGGCGTGGGGGTTTACAAAGATGAAGCGGGCCACACGCCGATCATGGCGAGCGTGCTCCGCGCCGATGCCGTGCATCGCGCGACCGAAACCAGCAAGACCTATGTCGGCCCGACTGGCGACGCCGAATTCAATCGCGAGATTCAAGCGCTGATCTTCGGCGCCGCGCATCCCGCGCTGACGGCGAATCGCGTCCGGACCGTGCAAGCACCGGGCGGTTGTGGCGCGTTGCGCGTTGCGGCGGAACTCATCAATCGGGCCCGACCTGGGGCCGCGATGTGGGTCAGCGATCCAACGTGGGCGAATCATGTGCCGCTGCTTGGCGATGCTGGGTTAGAGATCAAAATCTATCCGTACTATGACGCCGCGCGGCAGGGCTTGAAGGTCGACGCAATGCTGGCCGCGCTCGATCAAATCAAAGCCGGCGATCTGGTCTTGTTGCACGGCTGCTGTCATAACCCGTGCGGGGTTGATCTCAATGAAGCGCAATGGGATGCAGTAGCCGCGCTCGCCGCCGAACGCGGTTTCACGCCGTTTGTTGACCTCGCCTACCTTGGCTTGGGCCTGGGTCTGGAACAAGATGCCTATGGGGTGCGCAAACTGGCGACCAGCGTCCCCGAATTAATCGTCGCGAGTTCGTGTTCGAAGAATTTCGGGCTCTATCGCGAACGGGTCGGCGCACTGTCCATCGTCTCGCCAACGGTGGCCGCGGCTGAGGTGGTCCATGGCCAGGTCCAGAACGTCGCACGTGGTATTTATTCCATGCCGCCGAATTATGGTGCCGCGTTGGTCGGCCGGATCCTCGGTGACGCGACCTTACGTCAAGAATGGGATCGCGAACTCACCGAAATGCGCGATCGCATTAACTCCCTGCGCGCCGAACTCGCCAAGAAATTCACCGCGCTATTGCGCAATAGCCGCTTCGATTTCATTCCCCAACAACGCGGCATGTTTTCATTCTTGGGCTTAAACCAAGACCAGGTACGGCGATTGAAAACCGAATATGGGATTTACATGGTGGATTCCAGCCGCATCAACGTCGCCGGCATCAACAAAAAAAATATTGACTACTTCTGCGAAGCAGTTTGCGCCATCCTTTGATCAGGCGCCGCGGGTAGCCTTGCTAATTCGCGGTCGCAATCATTCCGATTCCTTCGATTCACGTGTGCTTGGTTATCAATTGAGCGGAGAAGAAAATTGAACAAAAATGGCTTTGCTTTTACGGTCGCGCTAATCCTCACCCAGGTGTTTTCTCCCGCCACGGCGAACGCCAGCCCGATGACGCCGTTTCGATGGGACCTAGCCCCGGCGATGGACTCCCAAGAAAACTTCGTCAACTGGATGCAACAGAATCGCCACGAAGATCCGGGATTTCTTGCCCAGCGCTGGCATCGTTACTTGGCCGTTTTAGCCGTGAAAGACGCGACTGACGAGCGGGTAAAAAAGGCTTTTCTGTGGACGCCACGCGAAGAATTTGTGCGCCCGATTAATCGCTCGCATAGCTACGACAGCGCGTTTTTGGACATCGGCTATGGGGTAACCATTTCGGGGCCACATTTGGTCGCGCATATGACCAGTGCGCTCGAAGTCAAGCAAGGCGACAAGGTACTCGAGATCGGCACTGGCTCCGGTTACCAGTCCGCTTACCTGTCGCACCTCACCGATAAGTTGTGGACGATTGAGATCATCAAGCCGTTGGCCGAACGCACCCGCGGCGTGTACGACGGACTGATCGCCAAGGGCTATAGCGAATTCAGCGCCATTAATTCCAAACAAGGCGACGGCTACTACGGTTGGCCGGAGGCGGCGCCGTTCGACAAGATCATCGTGACCTGCGGCATCGACCATATTCCACCACCGCTGCTGCAACAGTTAAAGCCGGACGGCATCATGGTGATTCCGGTCGGGCCACCAGGCGCCCAACACGTACTGAAGGTGATTAAACAGCAAGCCGCGGATGGCGCGCTCACGGTCTCGCGCAGCGACATCTACAACGGACGCGTTGTGCCCTTCGTGCCGTTCAAAAAACTCGAAGGCGATGTCATTAAGGGCGCGCATTAGTTGCCAACGCCGAGGACCGCCGCACCTTCGCGCTTCTTATACCTCGCGGTCGGCCTGATCTCGGCCGCGATCATCGCCCTTCAACTAGTGGTCATGCGCATTTTCGCGGTGGGCAGTTGGGCCCATTTCGGTTCGCTCGTGGTCAGTTTGGCGATGATGGGGTTTGGGCTGACCAGCGTGGTGATGTGCGCGGCCCATGGCTGGTGCGATCGGCATTGGCGCGGGCTCGCAAATACCGCGCTGGTGAGCTTTGGACCGCTCGCCATCGCCGCCAATTTAATCGCGCAGCAGGTGCCGTTTAACGCGATCTTTCTCGTTTCTGATGCCACCCAGAAGTGGCGCTTGGCCACGAATTTTGTCCTCTATCTCGTCCCGTTCGTCAGCGGCGCAAGTTTTCTCGGCGCCGTGTTTCTGCACATGAAGACTACGTTTGGCAAAGTCTATTTTGCCGATCTGGTCGGCGCCGGCGCCGGCGGTATGACGCTTTTGATCGGACTCTATGTGTTCCGTCCGGACGATCTGATAGCCGTGCCGCTCGCACTGTGGCTAGTCGGCGGGGTCGCGTGGTTCGCGCATCAACACAGCCGTCGTGGTCTAGCGACGCTCCTCGGAGTGGCGGCGCTGTCGCTCGCTGCGCATTTCGTGCTGCCCAATTTAATGTCGATTCCAAAACTCGCGGTGTCGGATTACAAGGGCGTCGCGTACGCGCGCAAGTTTCCGGACAACCAGCGTGTTTATGAAAACAGCTCGCCGTTTGGTTATCTCGAGATTTATTCGAGTTCGTATCTGCATTTCGCGCCTGGGTTATCGGATAACGCCGCGTTCAATCTGCCCACGATGCCGGCGAATGCGTATCTCGGCATGTACATCGATGGCGACGGGCCGATCGGCATCATGCGCAATCTCTCCGCCACCGATAGCG